>JADLHE010000047.1 GCA_020848965.1 Saprospiraceae bacterium | reverse complement strand
CGGCGAACAGTCCTTCCAAGCAGCAGTAGGGCTTGAGGATTCATCATTCATCCTGCCTACCGGACAGACAAGCATTCATCATTCATCATTCAACGCCAACCTCGTCGGCATCAACGTCCGCACCATCCAGTCCTTTTGGAACGTGGTGAAATACACCCTCACCATCCCTGCCAGCCAGAGTGCCATCCATTTGTTGCCAATTTGGGAACCGGGCGTCGTGTCGAGCCTCTACGGCATGGCCAGTTGGAACATCAACCCGGAGTTTTTTAGTCAAGAACTGTACGAGGCGTTCCCGCATTTGGACACGGTAGAGCAGCAATTGAAAGCCTGTGTGAACCTACTCCATGCAATGGGAAAAACCGTTGGCATGGACGTGATACCGCACACCGACCGCTACTCGGAAATCGTGCTGGCCAACCCGCATTATTTCGAGTGGTTGCAGCGCAACGGGCTGCAAATCGTTGACCATTCGGCCAATTTGCACGAAGAAGTGCAGGCCGCAATCTTAGATTTTTTAAGAGAAAACGGGGCAAACGGCTTCCAATATCCCTCGGAGCCAAGTGAGTTTTTTGGAGAAAATTTTGGCGAAGCCAAACGCATACTTGCCCTGTTCGGAACGCAGCGGGACTACCAAGGCCGCAGCGAGCGCCGGGCTGCGCTCATGGATTTTTTGTTCAGAAAAGGCTACGAACCCGCCCCGGCGACCATGGCCCCACCCTACCGTGGCCTCATGGTGGACATCCGTCCGGAAGCCTGCACGGTGGACGAAGCGGGCCGGGAATGGCGGGACTATACCATCATGCAGCCAACGCCGGAATCGAGGGTTTTTGGGCCGCTGACCCGCTACAAGTTCTATGAATGCTTGGACGACAACGAGTATTGGGAACTGGATTTTGACAGCCCGAAAAAGGAAGTTTGGCAATATTTCACCGAAAAATACGCCGAAGTGGCCCATGAATACGGCTTCGATTTCATGCGGGGAGACATGAGCCATGTGCAGCCAAGGGCCGAGGGCACGCCTGCCCAGCCCGATGCATTTTACGACCCACTCGGAGCGGTGAAGCGGCGCATCCAGCAGGACAATCCCCGGTTTTACTATTTCGCCGAAAGCTTCCTCGCCCCCGCCAATGTGCTGGCCTACGGCGATGAAGTTGACCATTTGGAAGCTGCCGGAGCTGAGACGACATTGGGCGATTTGCAGAGCATGGTCGTCGGTTCGCCGGAGTTCTTGCAGAATTTCAGGTTGTACCTCGACATCAAGGAGAACCGCCGGGTGACGCCCTGCTTCACCATGATGACGGGCGACAAGGACGACCCCCGTTTCGACAAGTTTTACCTAGGTGGCAACGAGGCCCGTTTCTTCATCGGCCTGTTTTTGCCAAATATGCCGAGCTATATGGGCCTCGGTTTTGAGTGCCGTGACGTGCACGTTGCGCCAGCGCCTAATGAGCATTACACCAAGCTCTACGTCTTCAAAATCGGGACAGGGCCAAAGGCGACGCATGGGCCTTACCAATGGGGGAAGAACGAGGCGCTTTTTGGCAACTTATTGAGAATCAGGGAGTTTGCAGAATCGTTTTTACCTAAAATCGAAAACTGCAAGGTGAAATGGCTACTGCCCCCAGATGCGACTGGACATAAGAAAGTGATTGCTTGGACGCTGGCGGAAAAGCCGGAACTGGTCTTTGTGGCCAATTTGGACATAGACAAGGAAGTGAAAAACGTGAAAATACCGAACCCAAGCGAGGGTCAATCGGCTTGGCAACTGCTTTTTTCAACGAAAGGAAAAACGGAAGGAGGGCTGGTTTTCATTGGGGTGAACTTGCATTTGGAGGGTTTGGAGGCAGGGGAATGTAGGGTTTATTCAATTCAATAATCTCTGATGACCTTATGAATAATACTAATGAAGAACCTATTTCTTGGCTGCCTGAATTGCGGTTTTCTTTTAAAGCATTAACCCTAATCTTGGTAGTTTGTGATATTGCCTTTCTCAGCCTCTATTTCAGGGTTTGGATTCATTTCGGGGACAAACCAAACCCACTACATCACGATTTAATTGAAGACCAACTATATCAAGACCAATGGAGTATGCATTGTGCATTGGCTCTTTGGTCAATGTGTATTGGATTTATCGCATTTTTTGGCTTGACTATTTTACTTATTTCCATGCTCTTCAACAAAGACCTGAGACCAAAGCCATATCCACTAACATTATGCATGATTGCAATTCTAATCTATGATTATTGCTACTTCTTTGACCTTTTTGAATGGTTCATAGATTAATGCAAATTCATCCAAATTGTAGTTTTGTCAATTACCTTTGTCCAATGCATCTCAGCGAAATCCTCACCCACCTCGGCGAAGACCGTGAAAACTACTTCAACGCCGTTTCGCCGCCCATCATCCAGAGCAGCAATTTTGCCTTTCCGAGTTTGGAGCAGTTCCGAAAGGACGTGACCGACGAACTCGAAAACCATATCTACACCCGTGGGAACAACCCGACGGTGGAGATTTTGCGGAAAAAACTGGCGGCGCTGGAAGGGGCAGAAGATGCCCTCGTGGTATCAAGCGGGGCGGGCGCCACGGCGATGGCCATGCTGGCCAATGTGAAGCAGGGCGACCATGTGATTTGCGTCAAAAATCCGTATTCGTGGACGAAGAACCTGTTGATGAACTTCCTCCCTCGTTTTGGCGTCAGCCATACGTTTGTGGACGGCACGGACGTGGCGAACATCGAAGCGGCCATCCAGCCGAACACCACTTTCCTCTACCTCGAAAGCCCAAACACAATGACCTTCGAATTGCAGGATTTGCGGGCTTGTGCCGCCCTTGCGAAGCGCCACGGCATCGTCACGATGATTGACAACAGCAACTGCACCCCACTCTACCAGCGACCCATTGAGTACGGGATTGACATCGTGATGCACACGGGCACGAAGTACCTGAACGGTCACAGCGACGTGGTGAACGGCGTCATTTGCGGCAGCAAGGAAATGATTCGGAAGATTTTCCAGACAGAGATAATGACCCTCGGAAACATCATCAGCCCGCACGATGCTTGGCTGATTATCAGGGGATTACGAACACTGGAGCTGAGGGTGAAGCGCAGTTACGAAAGTGCCACGAAGATTGCACATTGGCTGGAAAGCCACCCAAAAGTGGAGCGGGTGTTGTTCCCGTTTTTGCCCTCGTTTCCTCAATATGAGCTGGCGCAAAAACAGATGTCGGGCTGCGGCGGCCTCATCACCATTTTCCTCAAAACGGATTCGATGGAGCGGGTGGAGGCGTTTTTCAACCGCCTAAAACGCTTCCTTTTCGCCGTGTCATGGGGCGGTCACGAGTCGCTGCTGGTGCCAATGGCGGCGTTTTACAATGTGCCAGGTAGGGACAATCCGCCCTACCCTATTACCTTAGTCAGGCTGTACATCGGTCTCGAAGACCCGGATTGGCTGATGGAGGACTTGGCGCAGGCCTTGGAAGCGGTCTGATTACCGCATTTTCAAAATCAAAAGTTGGGCTTTCTGTGCACTGTTTGAAGGCGCATTTCCTGCTCTGGGTGCATCACTTGCCGCACCGAGTATGATTTCCTCCTTGCCATTTTTATCCAAATCGGCAGTGGTGATGAGCAACCAACGACCTTGATTTGTGGCGTCGTCGGCGAGGCCGTTAAACTTTAACCCGCCCATGTTTTCAAAATAGACGAAGCCTTCCGATGGATGGATATTTGAATCAGGGAAGAAAGAAGTCGCAGCAATGTCCAGGTCTCCATCCCCATCGAAATCACGGGTGGCCGTCATGCCCACCCCGTTCATGGGCAAAAAGGTATTTTCCTTGAAATTCCATTTCCCATCGTTCAAATAAATCCGAATGCCGTGGTATGGCTTATAGACTTGGGAGTAATCCGCATTGTCACCATTGGAATAAATGAGGTCGGGGTGGCCGTCTGCGTTCATATCGGCCAGTTCGAGGAAACTGGTGCCATAAACTGGCGGGAAGCGAAGCAAGTACCGCTCCGTGAATTCGCCACCACCCTTGTTTTCAAAAAGTACAATGGACTCGTTGCCTTGGGCAAAAAGGCCAACTAAATCCATTTTGCCATCCTTGTTGAAGTCAACTGGAATGGTCAGGCGAGCACCTGCGCTTTTGCGAAGCAATTTTTGAGGACCCAGTTTGCCATCGGCACTTGTTTCCCGCCACTGAAGCCCGCCAAGGTAGTTGCCATACTCACTGATGACCCAATCCCCTTGGCCATCCCCAGATAAGTCAACTTGCAGCAGATGGACAGGTCGGTTAAGCCCTTCAAGGCGATGCTGGCGGCTTTTACCGCTACCGATTTTAAGGGCCGTCAATTTCCCTTTGTAAATATCGCTTGGGGCCATTTTGCCCATCGTGGTAAGGGTGGTTTCCGTTCCATTTTCAAATACCAAACTGGAAACTGGGCTATCCAAAACGAGGGTGTCGGCTATTTTGAAGTCAACATTTAAAACCATGATGCGGGCGTCTTGTGTGCCGCACCAAATCTGGCCAGTTGCTTTGTTCACCTCCAATAAGCTCAAATTCGGCGAGCCGGGTAAAGACACCGGTTCAATGCTGAATTTTTCGGCTAAGCCGTTCTTGAAGATTGGTGCCTCGGACTTCAGTTCCGTTGGCGCATTGTCCGTAAAATATTGCACCAGCAATGCCCATTCTGCATCGTTGACCACGGGCTGGTTGGGAAAAATCCCCGACCTTCCAATCGTTGAAAACTCTTCCCGGCTTACTGTTGGCATCAGCTTTCGTTTGCCTTCTTGCCTACCCAAATAACCGGACATGATGGGCAGCACGTCTTTTTCCCAAACGTGTTTTGGCAACAAGCCCGGTTCTGGAAACAGGTGGCAGCCTGAACAGTATTGCCTCGCCAGGGCTTCACCGGGGTGAGGCGCTTTTTTGCAGTTGGCAAAAACCAAAATCAAGAGCAGCGTTGCTGTAGCAGCAAAGGGAAGTAACCTAATCGGTGATTGCAGATTCATGACAAGAGCCAAAAAATGATGGAGATTATTGCGGGAACTGCTTGTACATAAAGTATTCTTTTCGAGGCAGTTGCAGCACCATAAAGCCCAGCCACAGCCACGCAGCCGAGGAAGAACAAGGCTACGTTTTTTGACCAATTTTCATCTGAAATCAAAAATGACCAGACCAAGCCAGCCGAAAGAAAGCCGTTGTAAAGCCCTTGGTTGGCGGCAAGCACTTTGGTGGGGGTAAACAGTTCCTGCCTCAAACTGCCTTTGAATACCTTTCGGCCAGCCGTTTCCCAGGCAAACATCTCAAGCCAAAGGATGTAGAGGTGCTCGATGGCAACGATTCCAGTGAGAATTAGGGCGATTGTCTTCATGTCCTTTATTTTACTTGACTTTTTTGAGTTTCACAATTTGTTCCTTGCCTTCGGAATTCATGCGCAAGGTCATGGAGTCTAAATTTACCGCTACAATTTGAACAGATTTCTGGGTGGATGCCTCGTTGATGGTATCCAACGTATAAAGGAGGCCTCCTTTCACGTCAAATGTGCCTGCTTCTTTGTACTCAATGGTGCTCCTGAAATTATAGTAGCCGTTTGGAAAAAACTCAAAACCAACCACTTCCACGGGTATGGGCATTGGACTGCCGTCTTCCGTAATGGAAACTGCCTGCCATTTACCAACCAGTTTTTGTTTGCTTGCATTTTGACAAGCAACCAAACTGAGCACGATTACGGAAAAAGGAATTACAATGTGTTTCATGGCAAATGATTGATGCGTGCAAATGTGGGCATAATCCCAGAAATACAAAGGAAATGGCATAAAAACCATGCGCAAAGCCTACATTTTGAATAAGCACTTTCACGCATTTGTTGGCTATTGGCCAAAAGCCATAGCTGAGCTTTGGCCTTAAATCATACATTTGCTCACGATAAAGGAACTTCAAAATTCATCCCACTATGACAAGCAGAATCAAGGCACTTGCACTCATCCTATTTGCCGTTGCAGGCATTGCTGGTTGCTTCCAAAAAAGCAAATCAAATTCAAAAAACGCTGGAGCTGAGCAAATATCAGGTGCCTACGAAGCCTTCGACCAAATGAGCCTGGCGAGGATGTACCCTTTCGACAAACTACCAGCAGCCGGGTTCATCCAAGCATGGAGGTTCATCCAAGACATGCAGCCTTCCAGTGCAGCCGCACGCAGCACCGACCCTTGGGAAACACTTGGCCCGCACAATCGGGCAGGCCGCACGCTAAGGATTGTTTTCAACCCATTGAACCCCAATACCATGTATGCAGGCTCGGCAAGTGGAGGGCTTTGGCGCAGCTACACGGGTGGGCTTGGCAGCAAGGCTTGGCATAAGATACCAACCGGATTTCCAGTCTCAGCGGTGAGCAGTATCGCCTTTCCGGCAAACGATTCCATGCCGATTTTCATCGGAACGGGCGAAGTCTATAACCACCAAGCATCAGGCACGGGCGGCATTTATCGCCCGACTAGAGGCACTTATGGGATTGGCATTTTGCGCAGCAAGGACGGTGGATTGACCTGGACAAAATCCCTTGACTTCACACAAGACCAGAACAAAGGCGTTTGGGACGTGGAGGTTGCCCCATCCGACCCCAATATTGTTTATGCTGCAACCACCGATGGTGTTTATAAGAGCACAAACGGCGGTGATAGCTGGATTTTGGTACATAATGTCGTATTGGCCACCGATGTGGCCGTGCATCCGACCGACCCAAACCTAGTAGTAGTGGGCTGTGGCAATCAAAATTCGCCGGGGCACGGCATTTACCGGTCCACCAATGGCGGGGGTAATTGGACGCAAATTTCGGTTGACCAAGCAGATGTTGCCAAAGGCAAAATCCAATTGGACTATGCCAAAAGCAACCCTAGCATTTTGTACGCAAGCATTGGCAATGGGATTGGCTTTGATGATGGTGCGAGCTGGCTCTGCCGCTCCAATGATTTTGGCGCACATTGGGCCATTCAATCCACAACCGATTATTCAAGACACCAAGGATGGTACTCGCATGACGTGGCCGTAAGCCCCACCAACCCCAACGAGTTGGTTGTTGTGGGAATTGACGTTTGGCGTTCGTCCAATGGCGGCCAAGTTTTGACCCAGAAAAGTTCGAGTTCGAATGGAGGTATTGGCGATTTCTACCCTCCCATCGAGGGACCGGATGGGGGGCCGGAATTCGTTCATTCCGATGTACACGATGCTATCTGGCACCCAACCCAAGCCAATGTTTTTTATGTAGCGGACGATGGCGGCATCCACCGTTCGACAGACGGTGGCCAGACTTTCAGCAGTGCCAGTGCTCGATTGCAAACCGCCCAGTTTTACAATGGGTTCAGTAATTCGGCCACCAATGAAATCTATTGCATTGGTGGGTTACAGGACAACGGCACCATTCGGCTTACCGATGAACTAGACCTCGTCACCAACAGCACAGTGCGCTGGCGGCGGATCGGTGGCGGAGATGGTGGATGGACTGGCATCAATCAACAGAATGACCAATTTTTTTATGCCTCCTTCCAATACCTGAACATCTATAATTCTGTCAGCCTTTCTGTACCATCCGAAGACCCCGTAGCGTTCATCGCCCCATTTGCCCTGGCCCCCTCCAATGGGCAGGTAATTTATGCTGGCTCGGCGGTGGTTGCAAAATCCATTGATGGGGGCAACAATTGGACGATAACCAACAACGGGCAAATGCTGGATGGCGGCCCCGTCAGCAGTATGGCCATCAGCTACCTGAACGAAGATATTGCCTACGTCACGACGGCGCCCTTCAACGGCAACAAAGGGAATGTTTTTGTGACTAAGAACGGCGGTGGAACTTGGGAGCAAATCACGCATAATCTGCCCGACCGCTTTTATATGGACCTCGAACTTGACCCCACCAACGACGCCATTGCCTATATCGCCATCGGTGGCTACGGCTCCAGCCATTTGTTCAGAACCAAAGATTATGGTGAAACTTGGGAAGATATTGGGGCGGGCCTACCCGACCTCCCAACCAATGCCATTGCCGTTGACCCACTTTTCCCAACGAATATTTATGTTGGAAATGACCTCGGGGTGTTCTCTTCGGTGGATGATGGACTCAGTTGGCAAACCTATTTGGATGGTTTGCCGGAGGCAGCCGTTGTTTTTGACCTGAAAATATCGCCAGCAAACCGGAAGCTGCGACTGGCCACGCATGGGAACGGGGCCTACCAACGAGATTTGCTGGAAACGCCTTATATAAGTGAGGCCAAGCAGGTAGCGATGGATGCCTTTCCTATGGAAATCTTTCCAAACCCAGCTTCCAACAAAGCCACACTTCGCTATGAACTGAGCGAAAAGCAGTTGGTGACGATAGAAATCATGGACAACCAAGGCCGTTTGTTCAAAACTGTGCTTTGGGATTCGCAGCCAGTGGGCGAATATTTCCAAGCTTTGCCCGTGCTTGAAATGCCTTCGGGAATTTACTATTGTCGCATAAAACTAGGCGGAAGAGCAGGCGTAAAAAAGCTTGTGGTGCAAAAAAACTAGGCCCAATGCTTTTTGCCCTAAAAGGCACTGCCTCCTCCTTTTTGTCCGAATGCCGTGGTCTTTGGCGCAGATTTAGTGATTTTAAGTTTGAGTGAATAAATTTGCCTCGAAATCAAACTTCAAAGAAAAACTAAATGCTGCGACTGATTCCCCTGTTCATATTGGCCTTTATACTTGGAGCGCACCGCCCCCCAAGCAAAGACCCTGCGTTTTACAAAACCAAGGCCCTGCCCGGCGATGGTGTTTTTTCGTTGCTCCGCCGCTACGACCTCGACCGCAATTCTTGCAATATCTCTAAATTTTATGCACTGAACGACCTAAAAAGTGGCACCAGCCTTAAAGTAGGGAAATCCTATTTATTGCCCATTTTCATTTATGATTTTGACGGAAAAACCATCCGCTCTTCTGTTGGAATCAAAGAATGGGAGACTGCCAAAAGCATTGAATCATACAATGAATTGATGCTGAAAGATGGTTATCGAAAGGACTCGTTCAAAAAAGACAAACAACTTTGGGTGCCCTACCACTTGCTTAAATGCCCCGAAACCGACTTGAAAAAAGCAAAATTGGACGAAACTGCATCGAATGGTGAGGTGAACCTGGCAGTGGAGGCGTCTGGCAATCGGCGTTTCCCCATTTTTGGCAAAAAATATGAGCATGTGCCCTTGAAAAGCAGCTCATTGGCAGGCAAGGTTTATTTCATTGAAAGTGGACATGGCGGGCCTGACCCCGGCGCTATGGCAAAGGTTGGAAAGCACACAGTTTGCGAGGACGAATATGCCTACGATGTAGCGCTAAGAGTCGTTCGGAAATTGACGGAACATGGCGCTACTGCCTATATGATTACCCGTGACCGCAACGATGGCATCCGAGATGAACAATACCTGGTTTGCGACAAAGACGAGGTAGTTTGGGGAAATGAGGCTATTTATCGTGGCCAGCGTCCACGCTTGTTCCAGCGCTCCGACGTCATCAACGAGCTATATGAAAAGCACAAAAAACAAGGTGTAAGTGACGCCAACCAAAAGTTGATTGTCATACACGTTGACTCAAGAAGTAAAAGGCAGCAGACTGACCTGTTTTTCTACTACCACCCCGATGATAAACAAGGAAAGGCATTGGCAGAAAAAATGCACGAGAAGATGGAGGAAGGCTATAAAAAAGTGAATAAAAATCGGGGCTACGATGGCACGGTCACTGCCCGTGATTTGCACATGCTGCGTGAAACACAAGTACCCTCGGCCTATATCGAGCTGGGCAATATCAAACACCCTACCGACCAAAAACGGCTTTTCTTACCTGCCAACCGTCAGCTCATCGCCGAATGGCTTTTTGAAGGAATGAAATAAGGAGAATTGTTTGATTGGAGTGATTGTTTGATTGTTGTTTGACAACAATCAAACAATCACTCCAGCTTCTGCTTCGCAAAAGCTGGGTCAAAGTCTTTGAGCCGGGCTATCATCGCCAAAAGAAGATAGAACACCACCGAAGTTGGGAGCAGGGTAATGGCCTCCTGTGGGTAGCTGGCCAACGCCAATAAGAAAACCGTAACAGTAAAAGCCAAATAGAGTGTTTTGATGGTGGGGTCCTTCACCCGGAAATAGTAGCGGATGCTCGTCCGCATGGCAGTGAACAATAGCCCCATATAGATAATCAAGCCGACCCAACCTGTTTCCACAGCGAGCCGGACATACAAGCTATCGTGCGCAAAACTGGCCAGCCAGCTATCCGGGGTGAAACGTTTGCCCCAATAGCCCGTGCTTCCCAGCCCAGCCCCAACTGGGTGTGAAAGGATATAAGGCTGAATGCGGGCTTGGTTCTTCATCCGCACTTCTATCGTATCGTTGCTCTCGCCCCGGAAGGCCGATTGTATCCGCCAAACTACGGCACTGCTCGTTGATTTCATGATGAAAGCCGCCCCAATCATAAAGAACATGAGTGCAGCAAGAATGGTCTGGCGCTTGAAGGTGAGGATTAGGTAAAGAATCACTCCGGCAGGCAACATCACAAAAGGCGTTCTGGAGCCAGCATAGGCCATGCCCAGTAACATGCTACCAGCAGCAAGCAACAGCGAGATTTTCCGCCAAATCTTAAATGGGCCGGCTGCCAAAATGAGGCAAAACATGCTCATGTATCCCATCAGAATTCCAAAAGTGGTGGGGTCAGAAAAAAACGAAAAAACCCGCATTCGGTCCCATTGGAAAATGAGCATGAAACGCTCTTCATCGGCATGAAGCCAAGTGGTTTCTGCATTGCTGAAGCCTATCCATTCCTGCTTTAACGAGTATAGCGCAGATATGAAACCCAGCGCCAAAATCACTTTCAAGGTTGTCACAATCCTTTTATAGGAGTTGAAGGCGTAGCATGCTATGAAGTAAAGGGAAAGCAGCAGTGCGACTGTGCGCACGGTATAAACCCAAGCCAACCTAGATTGCGCCCACGGGTTGAGCACTTCAAGCAGGTTGTAGTAAATCCAAGCGAAAATGAAGATGCTGATGGGGTTTCTCGCAAAACTGAAATCCCGCTCCTTAATAAGCCGTGCCAACATGCCCACCAGCATCAGCACCAGAAGCCCGTCCAGCGCCGTTCCAATCGGGGCATCGGTATATTTGGCTACCAGCCCCAATAAAAAACCAGCACAAAGCATCACGATGATGCCGATTTGTAGGTTCAAAAAGCAGGCTACGACCATCGGTATGGCCAATACGCCAACCAATAACAGCACGGCCATTTTCAACGGCAGCATGGACAGCACGAATGCCACTGCCAAGGCAACAACGGCCATAATGGCGTAGCCCAGCGGGTTGTTCAGCTTTTGGTGCAGTACCTGCCGGACAGTCCAATCCCTGATTCCGGTATAAAACGAAATTGCGTAGTTCATTTTCTCATAATCCAAAGGGGGAAGTCACTTACGAGTCCTGTGCTTCCACATTCGCCATAATTCATAGCGATGCGGTGCAATAAAATAGCCAAAAAACGGGAAAAGCCTGACTGGGTGCGGAAAGTTTTGGGTGAGAAAGAATGGGAACTGGTTCCGCTCTTTCGAGTTTTACCAAGCTCCCGATTCCTAACCCATTCAAATATATCTTGGTTGTCAGAAGAAAATCACCTTCAAAAAACTTGCAAACAACAACAAGAAACACATTGCTGTTGCTGTGAATTCCAAGAATTTCTCCTTTGTAGAAAGGCTAAACTCTGGCTCTTGAAACTGACGTTGGATGGTCTTCTTCATGAACTTATTTCACGATTTTTTTGCCCAGCTTCACAAAGATAGGTGGTATCAAATCTTTTACAAAATCTTTTGCAGATTGAACGGCATTAAATTTCAACATTTCTGCATCAACGGTATCACCTTTCCTTACTTTGAACAAGGTTGTGTGGTCTTCCAAGCCGTCATTGATTTCGTGCGCCGGGCGTCCATTGGTGTAATAGTACAAGGCCAGCGACTTCCTGCTTCGGTCTGGCGGGCAGGTCAATGGATTGGGCAGGCCGTGGTATGAAAAATCGGTGGTGGTGAACATGGCCATGGTGTTGAACCTAGGCGCCACTTTGCTCACACAGCGGGTCATATCACGGTTCCAAAGCTCAAAATGGCCACCGTATTCGTCCTTCCAGTCTTTGTTCAAATAGACTAAGACATTCAAACGACGGTCAAGGCCAGTTTGGCGGTGCTTGTTGAAATCTGCATGGATTTTCAGGAAACCGCCCGGTTTGGTCTGGTGGAAGCCGCCGCCCTCAAAATAGGGGTCGGGGGTAAGCGTCTCTTCTATACCCGTCAATACCTGAAGGAATTGAAGGAAAGGCTCAGAATTGAGGAAGTGTACGAACGCTTTTGTCACCGGCCCAAACCTGCGCTCGCCACGTGAAGCCAGCTTGATTTCGTTAGGCGTGAGGTACTTGATGTCGTCCTTGCTTTCGAGGTTTGGAAATTCATCCAGGATTGCATCCAAAATATCGGGATTGAAGAACTCCTCGAAATAGATGTTGGGGAACGGGTCACCGTTGGCATATTTGGATTTGAAAGCAGCTGCCACGGCATCCAAATCTTGGTACTTCTCATTCAGAAAATCCTTTGTGTTGGGCACACTGAATTTATCTGTAATGACATTGAGTGTCTGGGTCATAATGTTGTTTTTTATTCAAGGGAATATGGTTACGATTAAAATATGTTTTAAGCAATTTTTTGGTCAAAAAAACTGATAATCAGCGATTTACGACTCAAACTAAATCATCAATAAACCTTTTCAGCTGGCACTAAATGTTGGTCAACAATTTCCCAAAACTGTTTGACACGCTCTGTCCATGTATTCTGGTGCGCCCAAGCCACTCGTTGCTCTTTCAGTTCAGCGGAATCCTCGGCAATAGCCCTGTCAATGGCCTGCACAAAGTCTTCCTCACTATCCGCTATGTAAGCAACGTCGGCAAAGCTACGTATATCTTCTGAAAAATTGGTTGCCACAACTGGTTTTCCGGCTGCAAGATACTCATTGACTTTCAATGGGTAGATGCTTGCGGTCAATTTGTTTTTCAAAAAAGGTATTAAGGTTACGTCAAAATGTTGCAAAAATGCTGGCAATTCCCGAATATGCTTTCCTCCAGTCAGGATTACGTTGGGCATTTTATCGAGGCCGTGGTCTTTGTAGCAATCCGAGTTGATGGGACCAACCAGCACCAAGGTTTTGTCAGGATGCTGCTCCGCAATTTGCTTGAACAACGGATAATTCAGGCGATACTCGTTGATATTGCCCGTAAATCCGATGATTTTGCCTTTTACCCCTTCCAGTT
>JADLHE010000046.1 GCA_020848965.1 Saprospiraceae bacterium | reverse complement strand
CATCCTCGAATTCCATCAAACGGGCGGCCAAGGCGACGATTGGAACGGCTTCATCATGAACCGGGAAGGGCGGGTGCAGACGGTGAGCATTACCCAGATTGTGAAAGGCGAAGAGGGTATTTCGTTGATTTACAATGATTTATTGAGAAAAGTGCAGATTTTGGGAAATGTTAAACTAAGACCGGAAGTTGTTTTAGATGCTGCCAACAACGTTTGATGGAAGTTTCCTGAAAATTAAATTGTACCAATGTTTTCAGCTTTCATCGTTTTCTCTTGTTTAGTTCAAATGACAGCGTATGCGCTTGCGGAACGCTCTGAGCCTTGGCAAAAGCAATGGCGCACCCTGATTTTTGTCATTTTCATGCTTTCGAATTTCATACTGTTCCCTATTGTTTACCCAATTCCGGAATACCCAGATGGGCCAAAATGTGGAATGCCGATACTTGGGATTACGCTTGGCTTTTGGACAATAGGTAATATTTTTACAATCCTTACACACTTATTTTTCAAGGCAGTAAATGCTGCGATGAAAAACTCGGCCACTAAAAATGGACACCAACGAACTTCTCCAAAAAGTACGCAAAATTGAAATCAAGACGAAGGGCTTGAGCAAGCAGATGTTCTCCGGCGAGTACCACTCGGCCTTCAAGGGGCGAGGTATGTCGTTCAGCGAAGTGCGGGGCTACCAGTACGGCGACGATGTGCGGAACATAGACTGGAACGTGACCGCCCGCACGAACACGCCTTTCGTGAAAATTTTTGAAGAAGAGCGGGAACTGACCGTGATGCTGCTCGTGGATGTGAGCCAGAGTGCCTATTTCGGCACGGTGAACCAGTTGAAGCAGGGCATCATCACCGAGATTTCGGCGGTGCTGTCGTTCAGTGCCATCCAGAACAACGACAAGGTGGGAGTCATCCTTTTCAGCGATAAAATCGAAAAGTTCATACCGCCGAAAAAAGGCCGTTCGCATATCCTGCGCATCATTCGGGAACTCCTTGATTTTCAGCCAAATAGCCACGGCACCGACCTTGCGCAGGCGCTCCGCTATTTCAACAATGTCATCAAAAAGCGTTGCATCGGCTTTGTGCTGTCCGATTTTATGACCCGTGGCTACGAAGCCCCGCTGCGCATCGCCAGCCGCCGCCACGACCTCGTTGGGGTTCACCTCTACGACCCCAAGGAACAGGCTTTGCCCAATGTCGGCCTTATTCGGGCAAAGGATGCCGAAACGGGCGAACTGGCTTGGCTCGATACTTCCTCGCCGCAACTCAGGGCCAAATATGCCCTTTGGTTCAAGGACAATTTCCAGTATTTCAAGACCACCTTCGCCCGTAGCGGCACGGACTACGTGAGCATCCGCACGGACGAAAACTACGTGACATCGCTGCTGAATTTTTTTGAAAGGAGGCGGTAGGTATTAAGTTGACAGTTCGACAGTTGGCAGTTGGCAGTCAGGACCTGCTTCACCCAAATGCGAAAAAAGAACGTCCAAGCAGGTCATACTACTTGGACGTTTTTTTGTGTTTGAATCAAGCAGCCCCTGACTGCCGACTGCCAACTGTCGAACTGCCGATTACTTCCCAATCCCCTGCCTGTACTCCGATGCCCTCGTGGGGTCCACCCGCTCCATCACACGGGTGATGGTGGATTTTTCGGTGGTGGCGCCGCCCTTGAAGATTTCGATGATTTCGTCGGATTTGGTATTGGCAAACACCTGCACGATCATGGAGTTGGGATAAGTTCGGTTCACGCCCTCCAATGCTTCCAAGCCTTGGGCCATGATGGCTCGTGCCACATTCGGGTCGTCGTACATCGTGTCCATGCCTTGGCGATGGTAGTCGTAAATCATCTGGCGGAAGGGGCGCATTTTCGGGTGCAGTAGATTTTCGATGAGCCAGTAGCGGTTGCGGTTGTTTTCCGTTGAAACCCAACCCTTTACGCTGGCTGCCACGTTGGGCGGGATACGGTTCACGATGTCCCAAGCGGCTTGGTAATATGGCTCACCGCCAAATGGCGAAAACGAATCGTAATCCATGCCGATGGCAATATTCGCATAATAGGCCAAGATGGAGGTCAGGTTGTTCAGATAACTGGTTTGGCTGTAATCCAGTGCCTGAAACGGCTCGTAGGAGAACGTCACGTCCTTGTCTTGGTGCTTGAAAAGCGCTGTTTCGTAGTTGCTGTTGTAAACTGGCCGGATGCTTTGGCAAGAAAGTTCGGCCTCAAACGTATTGGAAGACAGCTCCTTGGAAATGGTAATGACGATGTTCATCTTGATGCGTTCATCCTCTTCAAAAGCATCAGATGTCCATTTTTGGTTGTTCATGAACTCTTCGATGGACTGGCGCAGGGTCTGAAATAGGGCGGGGTCAGCCGTTTGCAGCTTCGGCGTGTTCATAGTAACCTTAACCCTTAGCTCCTGGGCCTGCGTTGACGCAGCAAAAAGAACAGCAATGAAAAGTAAAAACCAGTTTTTCATGTCGAATTATAAGTTTCAGGTTTCGAGATTTGGGTTTTGAGTGCGAGCAGCGCCTTGCCAACTCGTAACTCAAAACTTTAAACTCAAAACTTTTTCGGCCACTTCGTCCACAATATCCCTCGCCACTTCGGCCTTTGTTTTTAACTCAAAATCCTTGCGCATATTGTCTCGGTGCAGGATGGTAATTTTGTTCGTGTCAAAATTAAAGCCAGCGCCAGCGTCTTGCAGGGAATTGAGCACAATGAAGTCAAAGTTCTTTTTTGCCAGTTTTTCGCTGGCATTTTGAAGTTCATCATTGGTCTCCAAGGCAAATCCAACGATGAACTGGCCTGGTCGTTTCATTTTGCCCAAAGAAGCAGCGATGTCTGGCGTTTTTTCTAGTTCGAGGGTCATGTTCTCCCCCTTTTTCTTGATTTTTTGCTCCGCAACTACTGCCGGGCGGTAATCGGCCACTGCTGCCGAAAGCACCGAAATATCGGCTTGCTCAAAATTTTGCACCGCAGCTTCGTACATCTGCTGCGCCGATTCCACTTTGATGGTATTGATATTGGGGTGCTTAACCGCCAACTTGGACGGGCCTAGCACCAGCGTCACCTTGGCGCCCCTTTCTGCGAATTGCTCCGCAATCGCCACGCCCATCTTCCCACTGGAGCGGTTGCCGATAAAGCGCACAGGGTCAATCGCTTCGTAGGTCGGCCCGGCAGTGACCATGATGTTTTTACCCGAAAAATCTTGTTCATGCTGGAAAAACGCATCCAAGTACGCCACGATTTCCTCCGGCTCCGCCATGCGACCTTCCCCCACCAAGCCGCTGGCCAATTCACCATAGCCAACCGGCAGGAAGTGGTTGCCATAGCCCTGCAACCGCTGCACATTGGCTTGCGTGGCGGGGTGCTTCCACATGTCCAAATCCATGGCTGGGGCCAAAAACACCGGGCACCGGGCCGATAGGTAAACCGCCGACACGATGCTGTCGCAGATGCCATTGGCCAGTTTGGCGAGGCTATTGGCGGTGGCTGGTGCAATGACGAGGGCATCGGCCCAAAGGCCAAGCTCCACGTGGCTGTTCCATTCGTGCTCCGCAATGACTTGGGTGAAAACGGGTTTCTTCGATAAAGTGGAAAGGGTAAGTGGCGTGATGAACTCCGTTGCTGATGGGGTCATCAGTACCTGTACCTCGGCCCCTTTTTTCACAAAAAGCCGCACGAGATGGGCGGCTTTATAGGCAGCGATGCTACCCGTGACGGCAAGAATTATTTTTTTTCCAACCATTAGCTGTTGGCTATTGGCCGTTGGCTATTAGCTGCTGGTAGCCAACGGCCAATAGCCAACAGCTAATAGCATCAGGCACTACTTACGACGATTGGTATTGTAGTGGTGGTGGATTTCGCCTTTGATGAACTCATCCGTTGCGATGAGGGTAGGGTTCGGCAGGCGCTCGTAGAACTTGGAGATTTCGATTTGATCCTTGTTCTCGGTGATTTCCTCGATGGTATCCGTGTTCACGGCGAACTCTTCGAGCTTGCCATGCAACTCATGCTTCAGGTCAATGGCCAACTGCTTTGCCCGCTTGGTGATGATGGCCAAGGTCTCGTAAATATTCTGCGTTGGCTCCACCATGGCGGTGATGTTGCGGGCTTTCACGTTAGAGTCCAGTCCCTGCGCTTTGGTCTTGATATCTGCCATTTGTGATTGATTTTAATTGCTTGACTGCGTTATTGTAAAATGATTTGACTTCGTTGTAGTTGCTGCTGCCCTTGAATTTGTCCAGGTAATCCTTGCTGTAAGTGACCGTTTTCTTAAAACGCTCTTCTTTCTTTTCAAGGACACTGTTCTCGGCCAGCAGGTAATTGGCTTTTGCCATGTAGTACCGCACTTGTTCGGCGTTGCTGGTTTCAGGAAAATCCTTCAACA
This sequence comes from Saprospiraceae bacterium, assembly GCA_020848965.1. GTDB lineage: Bacteria > Bacteroidota > Bacteroidia > Chitinophagales > Saprospiraceae > UBA6168. The sequence goes on along the minus strand of JADLHE010000046.1, from coordinate 2,065 downwards.
AGTTCTCGAACGTAGTGGTGGCGGCTTGGTATTGGCGCATGTTGTAGTACAAAATTCCCTCGTCCAGCACTTTTTGCTCCATTTTCAAGCGCATTTCGTCAATGAGGCGGTTTACCTCTTTGAGTCTTGGGCTGTTCTGGTAGGTGTTTGCAAAAAGCTGGAAGTCGTCAATGGCCTTTTCCGTGTAGGTCTGCTCCAAACGAAACCCCGGCGACATCATATAGTTGCAATAGGCAGCCATGAAATCCGCATCTTCCCGTTGGGCGCTGTTCGGAAACGTGTTGACAAAGTTCTTGAAGTAGTAATTGCCCATGATGTACTTGCCCAGCTTGTAATAGGTGTCGGCATAGGCATAGTAAATCTTTTCCAGTTCAGGCTTGCCACGGTAGGCCGGAATGATAAGCTCCAGCAGCGTTTGTGCCCGCATGTACTCCTCTTGTTCGTAGTACGTGAAAGCTTTTTGGTAAATGAGGTCGGTGTCGCCGCTTCCACGGATTTTTTCAAACTCTGATTTGCAGCCGACTGCAAGCAGGGCGAAAACAGGTAAAAGCAAGAATTGGACGAGCCTTTTTTTCATAGGGGCGCAAAGATAATATTTTTTTGGGTTGATAAGGGTTTATAGTGGTTTATGAGGTTGTTATGGACGGAAAATCGAACAATATAACAACCCATATGACCCTCATCAACCCTCATCAACCACGAAAAAGGTGCGCTCCTAACGCCAGAAGGTTGGCTTCTGGTCTGGCAACAACGAAAAAAGGCGCTGCGGAACGAGTCCGTAGCGCCTTCGCTGTGGCTGTAAGGGGAGGATTCGAACCTCCACGAGGCGGTTAGCTGCAACACAAAGTTAAGTGGTCAACCCCGGTCGGCCATACACAAGGTAAGTCGGCTCTATGTTGCGTTTATCCCGTTATTCCCCACCCCCGAGACAAGAGGGCATGGCTGCCTGATTTCATCACCTCACAATTTTGATTGGGAGCAATCTTTTTTGTTCCCGTTTGATGATGCAAATTTAAATGCAATTGGTCTTTTGATGCAAATATTTCAAAGAATATTTTTAAAATTGAGATTAAATTCAAAAATATTGATAAAATATTGAAAATATTTCAAAAATAATTTTACGATTGTGTTCAAAATTGAAAACCATCTAACGGTTGCTTCTTTTGTTGTAAATTATTCAAAATCTGCTGTATTTTATTGAAAATAAGTCAATCAATGGCCGTATTGCTGATTTTTTTCGAAACACTTATGAACTCCTTGAAGGATTTGCATCTATTGAGCGGAAAACAAATTGGCGTTCGATTTTCGTGCAGTGCTGCCGACCATAGGCAAGGTTCGTACCGAAACTTCTGGCCAATTCCTATGAAAGCAGCGGTCTAAACGGTAGTTTTGCGCCCTTGTTTCCGAAATTCAATCATTACCATGAAAAGTATTGTCAAAATTTGTTCGATTGCGCTCCTCCTCGCATTTTTTTCCAACAACTTGCTGGCCCAGAAATACGGCCATGTGAATACGGGTAATTTGCTCGTGCTGATACCTGCCACCAAGGCTGCCGACGAGAAGCTGAAGGCAATTCAGGATTCGCTCGTTGCCGATGGCCAAGCACGAGCCAAAAAAGTGCAGGAAGAGTACATGGCATTTGCCAAATTATACCAAGAAGGCAACGTGCCACCTGCCGAAGCACAGAAAAAACAGGCGGAATTTGAAGCGAAAGAGAAAGAACTGGCTGCTTTGGAAGATGCCATCGCTGCCACCATTGCCAAAAAGCGTGATGAACTGCTCGGCCCCATCCTCGACAAACTTGAAAAGGCCATCAATGATGTGGGCAAAGAGGGCGGTTACACCATGATTTTCGATACCAGCATCTTCAATGCCTTGCTCTTCGCCGCCGACTCGGGCGATGTGGAGCCACTCGTGAAGGCTAAGCTAGGGATTTAATCGGCCAGTGGTGGACGGCCAATATTCAACACTGTTGATAGGCCGTCCACCGCTAACCGTCCACCGTCCACCGTCCACCGTAAAAATGATAGCGAACACCCCCGCCCCGCCTTATTTCGCCGTTATT
>JADLHE010000045.1 GCA_020848965.1 Saprospiraceae bacterium | reverse complement strand
TTTGACGAATGGGTGGGTTACATCCTTTTTACATAAAACGTGTCCCGACCCTGCTCCAAAAATTGCAAGGCATCTGGGTTTTTGGTGCGGTCGGCTTTATCAGCAGTAACGATTTTGCCTTCCTTCACTGCAAAAGCGTATTTGTAGGTCGTTTCCTTCCCAGATTTTTCTTCTTTCAAAAGCACGTCAACGGTATAGTTTCCATCTTTCATATTGTCTTTTAGGAAAAACGGGCGGTCGTTTTTTGGCGGGGGATAAGCATTGAAGGTCATGTCAAAATTCTTCCAAACACAGTTTTCCGCGTGAATATCGCTCCAATCAAACTCGGTTGATGAGGACTGCAACCGATAAACGGCTACCATTTTGCCATCCCGATTCAATTTTACCATGCACTTATATGGCTTACGGGCATCCCAACGTGCGGCGTTCTCCACTTCGGTGGTTTGATAAGTGTGGTAAAAATTGAAGATAAAGTGCCCATCGGGGCCGAAGTTCACATAGCCCCATTCTTCCCAAGGGCCACGCAGGTGGTAGAAAGTCGAAACAGGTGCGTAGGGGTCGGCATTTGTGAATTTCTCGACCCTTAATGGGAAGGTGTAGAAATGGGTAGTGCCTGCCCAAAAGTACAGTTCATAGCTGCCTTCTATCAATTTTACCGAATAAGGCCAGCCTTGCTTCTCAATCAATTCCATGTTATGAAACGGGGCAGTCGTTGCTGAGGCACTATAATAAAGCGTGCCCTTGACTTCCTTCGTTGCTGCGTCAACAACCTCCATTCGCATGATGGGCGTTGGGTTGTCATAAGATTCATAGCTGACGGCCTGCCCTGATTTGGTTTTTTTTGGAAGAAATGCCACATCCAGGTTGTTCAGTTTGAACTCCCCATTGGTGGCATTGAAATACCTACTTTCCTGTGAGAGCAAACTTTCCCACGAAACGGCCGCCTTGAATGGCTCGCCATCAAAATCCAGGTCAACGGAAGATTTTTGCGGCCCACCACCGCCCCGTGATAGGGGCGAACCACCACCGCCGGGCGAGGTGGCCCTTTCGGTGCGTTCCTTTGGCGACTCGGCAGGAGCAGCGGTTTCAGTTTGCTGTTTCGTCTTGTCTTTTGCAAGGTTTTTGGCCTTGTCTTTCAGGTTGATTTGAGCCTGCAAACTGGCCATTGAAAACAATAGCACAATAGCTAATAATAGGTTCTTTTTCATTGAAAATTCATTTTGAGTTTATGGTTTACAGGCAATTCATCTTTGTTTAAAAGATGTAAAAATCTGCGTTTTATGGCTAATCTTGTTTTACCAATCGGCAAACCGAAACTTCGTTCGCATGAGATATAACTGCCGTATAAATCCCACTTTCCCACTTGCTGGCATCCAAATGAAAGGCGTCATTCGCTGCGCAATTCATCACGACTCGACCGAAGTTGTCATAAACCGTCAATTGGGCATCAGAGGGAAGTTTGCCAATTAATTTGAAATGACCATTGGTAGGGTTGGGAGATAGGGTAGGCTTGGTAAGTATTTGATTTTCAGGTGAATAGACAACCACAACTTCGCTGAACTCGGCTTGGCCATCTAAGTCAATTTGCCGAAGGCGGTAGTAATTCGTGCTGGACTCATGAATTGATTTGTCCATGAATTGATAGTGGTTTATTGTTTGGGAATTGCCTTGGCCCTCCACAAAGCCAATTTCTTCCCAATGCGCTCCATTCGGGCTTTTTTCAATCGCAAATCCGCTATTGTCCAATTCCGAAGCCGTTTGCCATTCCAGTAAAACCTCATTATTGTCAAGCTGTTTGGCGCTGAAATCCACCATTTCCACAGGCAGGACAGCTTGTGCATTCGCAATGACCGAGGTACCGGTGTAGGAGGTCGTCCAAGCGATGCCGGGTACGCTTGGGTAATTGGTAGTGGTGAAGAAGCCTGTGCGTGTGGCTGCATTTATGATAGTGAAAGATTGCCCCGCAGTAGGAACAAAGCCATTTATGAGCGTAACGTTCAAAGTTCCTGAAACATCGAAGGTGGTGGAGCCGAAAAGTTCGTCATACTCGGAGCATTGGATGGTTCCACCCAGTTTAATATTGGTGGTGCCGGAATTTGAGTAACCGCTGTTGAACAATAAGCAGCCAGCATTACTGCCACTGCCTGGCGAAACCTTATTGGAAGTGGAAAATGCTTCAGACCCACCAAAGCTCCCAGTGCCAGAAACCACAACGCTTACAGGGGTGCCAGCCTTGTTGATGTTGATTTGGCCATCGTTTTGAAGGTTGAGGTTGAAGCCACCTGCCCAGTTGCCCCCCAGCCCAGCCCCGAAGTTTACAATGCCCGTGGATGAATTGACAAAAGTGCCAGGAATGAAGCCCGAACTTATTCCCGCACCACCGGAGTTGCTGATGTTTATGGTGCCACCGTTGATAAAATAGCCAGAAACTGGGCCTAATCCAATTCCAATACCCACATGAGCAGTGGCCCCTATGTTTATGGTGCCACTGTTGATGATGATATTGCCGTTGGTGACGCCAGCACCAAAGAAAATAGCAGGGAAAGTGGAGCCGTTGTCAAAAGACATATTACTGCTCGTAACCACATTGCAGTCAATGCAGCCACTTACTATTGTCAAGCCATAGCCCGAGTGATTGTCCACGGATATAATGCCCGTGTTCGTTACTGAACTGGACTGACCCAGCAACCCAATACCAGATTGACAGTTGGTTATTTGCAGTGCGCCAAACATATTGATGAAGCCCCCATTCAGTGTCAGTGCATAGGTGCTCGTGCTGCCATCAATTTGTAGATTGGCGGAATTATCTAGAGTTATAGACGCCTCATTGGAAATGGTGAGGCTTTTAGCGGA
>JADLHE010000044.1 GCA_020848965.1 Saprospiraceae bacterium | reverse complement strand
GCACCGATGTGGAGGACGGCTACCACGACACTGCCGACCGAATGGTGGAATTGGCCCAAGCCCAGCCCGGCTACCTTGGGCATGAAAGCGTGAGGAACGGCCTCGGCATCACTATTTCTTACTGGGAAAGCCTAGAAGCCATCCGGCTTTGGAAGCAAAACACCGAACACCTAATTGCGCAGCAAAAAGGCCGCACCGACTGGTATTCGCACTACAAAACCCGTATCTGCAAGGTGGAACGGGACTATGGTTTTGAAAAATAAGCTTGCCACTGCGTCATTCCTCCGTTTTCCTTCCTAATTTCCGCCGTTTTTCCAATTTCTTGTAAACAACTCAAACGTTGGCTGTGCTGACCGTGGAACTCCGTCCACCGTAAGCCGCCCACCGTCCACCGATTCATCATGGCAAACGGCAAAATCTCCCGCAAGCAATTCCTCAAAACATTTGGCGCTTTGGGCGCTGGCGCAATCCTGGCACCCATCATCGGCAAGGCCGAGGGACTAAGTTTTGCTGACCGCAAAATCAAGGTCGGCCTCATTGGCTGTGGTAGTGTGAGCAATATGTACCTGCCCCACCTCAGCAAATCGCCCTACGTGGAAGTGGTCAGCCTTTGCGACATCATCCCGGAAAGGGCGCAAAATCAGGCAAAAAAATACAATGTTGCCAACCACTACCCGCATATAGACCAGATGCTGGCCGGAGTGCCCTTCGACCTCCTCGTGAACACCACCGATATGCAAGAACATGGCCGCCTGAACCGGATTGCGCTCAATGCTGGCAAGCATGTTTGGAGCGAAAAGCCCATGGCCAATACCTATAAAGAGGGTAGGGCGCTGCTCGATTTTGCCATCTCCAAAAACCTGCGGCTTTGGGGCGCTCCCGCCGTGGTGAACAGCCCACAGTTTGCCTTCATGGCCAAGGCCCTGAACGAAGGGAGACTTGGCAAAATGGCCGCTGCCCATGCCCACTATGGCCACACAGGCCCTACTTGGTCTGCATTTTTCTATGAAAAAGGCGGTGGAAGCCTCCCCGACCTTGGGGTTTACAATATTGCCTCACTCACTGGCCTTTTAGGGCCTACCAAGGCGGTGACCGCCATGACGAGCATCGTTACGCCAGAGCGCACCGTGGACAATAAAGGCAAAATAAAGGTGGAAGCCGAAGACAATACCATGCTCATCATGGACCACGGAAATGGCGTGCTGTCCCATGTGCAGTGCGGCTTCAACTATTTTGACCCCTTCGGCCACGAGGGCAGTGGGCAAGACCGCCCAACCATCATGCTTTGGGGAAGCCACGGCAATATGGCCCTCATCGGTTACGATTGGGCACCTTTCGGCGTCCACCTTTCCAACTCCTGGGACAAACCAGAAGGTGAACGCTTTGTGCCCGACCCCGGCACTTATGTGTGGCAACAAGGCGCATCGGTGGTGGCGGAAAGCCTTGTGACGGGCCAAGAGCCGCTCATCGCTGCCGAGCATGCCCTCCACGTGCTGGAAATCATCGAAGCCGCTCGCAAATCCGGCAAAACAGGCAAGCGGGTGATGTTGAAGTCGAAGTTTAAATTCCCTGTTGTAAAGTAATTAGCGATTAGTAACTGGTGATTAGTGACTGGTGCTCGTCACATCCAATCACTAGTCACCAATCACCAATCACCACTATGCTCGACACCCACGTACATTTTTGGCAGTTCGACCCCGTGCGGGATGCTTGGATTGATGACACGATGCAGGTCATCCGCAGGGACTTTTTGCCCGCTGATTTGGAGCCGGAACTACTGGCCAATGAAATCAATGGCTGCGTGGCCGTGCAGGCTGACCAATCGGAGGAAGAGACGCATTTTTTGCTGCAATTGGCTGAAAACCATGCTTTTGTGAAAAAAGTGGTGGGCTGGGTGGATTTGCGCTCGCCGGATATTGCGGAGCGGCTGGACTATTTTTCACAGTTTGGAAAACTGGCTGGCTTTCGTCACATCGTGCAAGGCGAGGCGGATGTCAATTTTTTGCTCCGCAATGATTTTAAAAAGGGCATTGCTGCTTTGGGAAAACATGGTTTCACTTACGATATACTCGTTTTCCCGCATCAATTGGGCGCTGTGTTGGAATTCGTGCGGCAGTTCCCGAACCAAAAATTCGTGATTGACCACATCGCCAAGCCTTATATCAAGGATGGTTATTTCGATGGATGGGCAGCTTTGATGCAAGAAATTGCGAAGCACGAAAACGTGTACTGCAAGGTGTCGGGCATGGTGACGGAAGCGAGCTGGCAATCCTGGAAATACGAGGACTTTTTGCCCTACCTCGACCTCGTTACCTTCTCATTTGGCCCCCAAAGACTAATGTACGGCTCCGACTGGCCAGTTTGCTTGCTGGGCGGCAGTTATGCAGCGGTCAAGGGTATCGTTGACCAATATTTTGCTGGTTTTACCAGCAATGAAAAGCAAACCATCATGGGCGAAAATGGTGCAAATTTTTACGGCATAAAAACCGCTTGATTAGCCTACCCAGCGCATCAGCCAAGCGCATAACATTCCTCCATACGTTCCAATCGCATAGCCCAGCACGGCCAGCAACACGCCTACTGGGGCAAGCGCAGTGCTGAAAGCACTCGCAACGATGGGTGCAGAAGCTGCCCCGCCGATATTGGCTTGCGAGCCGACCGCCAAGAAAAAGAAAGGTGCCCGTATCAGTTTCGCCATGGCGAACATGACCAGCCCGTGAACGGCCATCCAAATGAAGCCGACGACGAATAGGCCAAGGTTTTCGCCAATTTTCAATAAATCCATTTGCATGCCGATGCTGGCCACCAGCAGGTAGATGAAAACGCTGCCCCAACGGCTTGCCCCCACACCCTCAAAGCGCTTGGCTGGGGTGAACGAAAGGGCGATGCCGATGAACGTTGCGAATAGCACCACCCAGAAAAACGGCTTGGCCAGCGAGTCGAGGTGGGCGGCTTTCAGGGCTTCCATATTGGCGTTCATCAGGTCAATGACGTTGGTGGCGAGCCAATGCGCCAGCGCTACGCTGCCGAAGGTGAGGCCCATTAGCTTCACGAGGTCGCTGGTGTTGGGTACCCGCTCGATGCTTGCCCGGTAGGTGGCGATTTTCTCTTGCAATGCATCAATGCCAGAAGTGTCTGCCTTGAGCCAACGGTCAATCCGGGTAGTGATTTTTGCACCATATAGTAGGAAGGCCATCCAGATATTGGCGACAATGACGTCCACCACCACCACCGTGCCGAAGAGGGTATTGTCCACTTCGTTGATTTGCTTTAGGGCCATCTGGTTCGGGCCACCGCCAATCCAACTGCCAGCGATGCAGGAGAGGCCCCGCCACACATCGTCGTGCTCGGCAGGGATGAAGCCTTCGGGGAAAAAGGTGTAAACCGCCCAGAGCGCCACCGGCCCGCCCAGTATGACACCGACCGAACCCGTCAGGAACATGATGATGGCTTTGGGGCCAAGGCTGATGATGCCTTTCAAGTCCAAGCTGATGCAGAACAGCAGCAAGCTGGCGGGCAGGAAGTAGTTGGTGGAAACGCTGTAAGCCGCCGCTTCCCGTTTGTATTCCCCATAAACGGCAGCATCAATTTTATTGGCCTCCAGCCAAGCGGTCATTTTCTCGAAATTGAGGTCGGTGGGAGGCGTATGGCCGAGTTGCCGAAGGGCTTCCAACAGGTCGTTGTCGTACCACTCCGGGGCGATGAGGCCGAGCGGCCAATTGAGCAGCGCCGGAAGGAAATAACAGAGCAGCAGCCCCGGCACGACCTTATAGAACTTCATCCAAAATGGCGTTTTCAGTCCTTCGATATAAAAAACGAGCGCCAGCACGGTGGCCAGCAGGCCAAAAATAATGGCGTTGTTGGTGAAGAATGGCTCCATAGGTTGGAAGAAGCTGAATACTGGATTTTTTTGATGCTGGATAACGGGGCTTGGGCGCTAAGGTAGGGCTTCAACATCAATTCGTGCCAAAGCCATTTGACAATGGAACAATGAGACAATGAAACCGTGAAGCCATGCTTTCTAATACTTCACAAACTTCTGTTGCAGCGGCTGCCCCGTC
>JADLHE010000043.1 GCA_020848965.1 Saprospiraceae bacterium | reverse complement strand
TTGGTGAAATACACCTTCTTGAACCGCCTGAAATAAAACAGGTGGATGATGATGGGAATGGCCAAAGCGGCCAATGCGAACAGAAAACCGGGATATAGAAATTGCATTGTGATGCTTGATACTGGATACTTGATGCTGGATGCTGGATACTTGATGCTGGATACTTGATACAGGATGCAGGCTACAGCTCAGCTTTCTGTGGTTTTGGGATGCCAAAGATACATTTACGCTTTTGAGGCAAAAATGTTGTGGTAGCCGATGGCGTCATCCATTAATAGCTCGCCCTGGAAAAAGCTGCCCGCAAAACAATTTTTGCGTGGGCCACCAAATTCGGCCATTGGCCGTAGTGTTTTTTCAGCACCTCGTACCTATCCTTTAAAGATTGTCGGTGGCGCTGCTTGGAGACGCCGCCGGTGAGATAATTGACGAGGGTCATGCCTGTGTTGACGGTTTTGCGGCTTTTTTTCAAGACTTCAATCACCCAGTCAATATCAGCGGCGAGGTTGCTCGGCATGTATTCGGGGGCTATTGCCCGGCGGGCAACAAAGGCTTGGTGGCAAACGACCATGCCATTGCGAAGGCTCTCCCAAGTCAATGTGGTAGGCAGTTTTTGGGTGGTCAATGCGCTGCGGGTGCCGAGTGGGTGCCGAGTAAAAGTGACCAGCATTGTTTCACCAAAAAGCACATCGGTATCCGGGGTGTATTGCTGCATCATTTTCTCAATGGTATCGGCAGCCATGAGTTGGTCGCCCGCATTGAGGAACCAAACAAAATCGCCCGTGGCCATGCGGAGGCCCTTGTTCATGGCATCGTAAAGTCCTTTGTCCTTTTCACTTATCCATCGGAAAATCTTGGCGTTCAGCAGCTTGTCGTTTTGCAGTTCGGCCAGTTTGATGGCTGTTACTGTATGGTCAGTGGAGCCGCCATCCACAATAATGTACTCGATATGCGGATAGGTTTGCGCCAGCACGCTGCGGGCCGTGCCGGTGAAATAATAGGCGCCATTGTAAACAATGGTGATGATACTGATGAGTGGCGGACGAGCTATCATAGCGGCGAAGGTAATACGATTTCGGAATGCGGATTGCGGATTTCGGATTGTACAAGCCGTTGAACTTCAACAAATTGAGGTGTTAGCCCTGAGCATACCAGAATTGGTTCATCATTGTATTCCATCAGGCCAATTTGTTGTTTTGCTTTCGGTAAAGCAAGGGGTTCACCCCCAAGGAAGCCTTGAACGATTTGTTGAAATAGGAAATATTGTTGAAGCCGCTTTCAAAGCAAATTTCGGCGACGGGCTTGGTGGTATTGGTCAGCAGGTTGGCGGCGTGGTCCACCCGGAACTTGGTGAGCGCCTCCACGAAGGTTTGCCGGGCTATTTTCTTAAAGAATCGGCAAAAGGAAGTCGGGGAAAGATTGGCGACGGAGGCGATGGTTTCCAAATCCACTTCCGAGCGGTAGTTTTCTGCCAAATAGGAATAAACCATCCGAAAACGCTCGGTGTCCTGTGTGGTGGGCGGGAACTCCATGAAATGGAAGTCAATGGCTTCGTTTTCTTCCGATTCCGCTATAATCAACAGAATATCAATCAGTTGAAGGAACCTTCGTGCAGGGGACGGCACAGGGTTTTGGTTCATCAACTGTGAAACGAGGTCCCGGGTTTTGCCGCTGACGATGATGCCGAATTTGGCTTTCTCCAAAAGCAGGTTCACCGCAGCCATTTCAGGAATTTCCCAGAACGCATCGCCCAAGAAAGTCTTTCGGAACTGTATGACCACTTGCTCCGCCGCAAATTCATCGTTTTCCACTTCGGCGCTCGTCCATGTATGCGGCAAATTGGAACCGAGCAGCACCATGTCCCCTTCCTCAAAATCGGAGACATGGCGACCAACCATGCGTTTGCCTCGCCCCTTTAATATATGTGTCAATTCAATTTCGGGATGAAAATGAAAAGGTGCATCAAACCGGGCCTGTGCAAAACGCCGCCACAAGAAGGATGAATTGGATTCACTGCTAATCTGTTCAAAAGTAGGTTTCATAATTGACCAAAATTACCCTCGAAGGTTAAAAAAGTACAAATCTATGTCAAAATAGCACTATTTCTTGCAAAAAAAGAAGAAGTCTTTCTTGAGAAAACTTCTTGCCTTTGTGAAGCAAAACGAAAACCCATCGAGGGTGAAAAAATCAGCATAAACTCAACAAAAATCATTGGTTGAGCACGAGCAAGCTAGGCAGCTTTACAGAAGGTATCATCGTTTGAGCGATACCAATTCATTTTCACCAAAAATGTAATTTATCACTTCCTAACTAATAAGATTGTATGAAACAATTCCTTCAACACACTTTGCTCCTGCTGGCAGTATTGGTGTTGCCGGGGCTGGCCTTTGGTCAACGGACCATCACGGGCACAGTCACCGACGCCACATCTGGGGAGGGGCTGATTGGTGCCAACATCTTGGTGGTCGGCACTTCTACAGGAACCATTTCGGACATTGACGGCTCCTACAGCCTCAGCGTTCCGGCTGGTGCTACACAGCTTCAGTTCAGCTACACTGGCTACGAAACCACGGTCATTGCACTTGGTGCATCTAATGTCATTGACGTAAAAATGTCGGCTGGTGCTTTGTTGCAAGAAGTCGTGGTCATCGGCTACGGTGAGGTCAAGAAAGAAGATGCCACAGGTTCGGTTTCTCAGGTTGACCAGGCCGTGTTCAACCGAGGCGCCATCACTGCACCGCAGGAACTCTTGGCGGGAAAAGTGGCGGGTGTGCAAATCACACCCAGCTCCGACCCCGGTGGTGGTGCGCAAATCCGCATCCGTGGTGGTTCTTCCTTGAGCGCTTCCAACGACCCGCTTATCGTCATTGATGGTATCCCGCTCGACAATGGAACCATTTCTGGTGCCAGGAACATTTTCGACTTCGTGAACCCGAACGACATCGAGACTTTCACGGTTTTGAAAGATGCTTCCGCAACGGCCATTTACGGTAGCCGGGCAAGCAACGGCGTCATCCTTATCACCACTAAAAAAGGGAAGACTGGCCAAAAGCTGAAAGTTGAGTACAATGGCAACGTGAACGTTTCCAATACACTTCGCACACCAGATGTCTTGAATGCAACGCAATTTGCCGACCTGATTCACTCCCATTTCCCAGATGGCCACCCCTCGCATACTTTGCTGGGCGCAGCTAACACGGATTGGAACGATGTGATTTACGAAACAGGCGTTGGCCACGACCACAACCTGAACTTCAGTGGTGGTGTTGGCCCTGTGCCGTATCGGGCATCTTTGGGTTACACCAATAAAAAAGGTGTGCTGCTCACTGACCAGTACGACCGTTTGACTGGCTCCATCAATCTTTCACCAAGGTTGATTGACAACAGACTGCAAATCAACTTCGGCTTGAAGGGCATGACCACCAATAATACCTTCGCCAACCGGGGAGCTATTGGTGCAGCAAGCTTCTTCGACCCAACTCAAGTGGTGGAAAATGGCAGCGCTTATGGTGGCTACTACACTTGGCTTCAGCCAAATGGAGACCCCAATGTGCTTTCACCAGCCAATCCTCTAGCGCAAATCAATTTGCGGAATGACCAATCTACAGTCAACCGTTTTGTAGTAAGTTCATCATTTGATTACAGGTTTGGATTCCTTCCAGAGTTGAGAGCCAATCTTAATTTAGCCTATGATAAGTCAAATGGAGAAGGAACAATCGATGCTCCTAATTATGCATCTTTTGCATATTCTTATTACAATCAGTATGATACGTTGAACCTATCGCCTCTTGAAATAGATACAACGAGAATACTCAATGGTGGTACGAAGAATACGTACAGCCAAAACAAAGAGAACAGCCTTTTGGAGTTCTACCTGAACTATGTGAAGGAGATGGGTAAGTCCAAACTTGACGTAATGGGTGGTTACTCTTGGCAGCGTTTCTATTACAAAGATGATTTCTTGAACTCAAATATTCTCGGCACGGAGACCTCTCAAGGCGACAATTCTGGCGAACTGTTCCTGCTTTCATTGTTTGGCCGTGTCAACCTCACCTTGTTCGACCGCTTGTTGCTGACGGGTACGATTCGTCAAGATGCTTCTTCCAGGTTCAACAAAGACAACCGGAACGGTATTTTCCCGGCGGCAGCAATTGCTTATAAATTGGTGGACAACAACGGCAAAGGCAGTATTTCTTCTTTAAAAGCCCGTTTAGGCTGGGGTGTTACGGGCCAACAGAATCTTGGTGACTACTACGTTCACCTGCCACGCTACTTGGCCAGCTTTGAAAACGCAGGCTACCAGTTTGGTGACACCTTTATTCAAACCCTTCGCCCGAACGCCTACGACAGCAAAATCAAGTGGGAAGAAACGACCACTTATAACGCTGGCCTCGACTTCGGCTTCATGAATGAGCGCATCTATGGTTCGGTCGAGCTTTACAAGCGCTTGACCAAAGACCTGCTCAATTTCATCCCCGTGCCTGCGGGTTCAAACCTCTCCAACTTCGTGAACACCAACGTGGGCGATTTGGAAAACAAAGGGGTTGAATTTGCTTTGAACTTGAACCCAATCCGCAGCAAGACCATCAATTGGGACTTCGGTTTCAACGTAACAGCCAATAAGAACAAGATTACCAAGCTCACGGCTTCCGATGACCCTGGCTACAATGGTGTTCAGACTGGCGATATTTCCGGCGGCGTTGGCAACAAGGCGCAAATCCATAGCGTTGGTTACCCTGCCTATTCTTTCTATGTGTATGAGCAGGTTTACGACGACAAAGGCGCACCTATCGAGGGCCTTTATGTTGACCGCAACAAAGACGGCATCGTGAACGCAGACGACCTTTACCGCTACGAAAAGGCAGCGCCAGATTACTACGTGGGTTTGACCTCCAATATGACCATCGGCAAATTGGATTTCTCTTTTGCTGGTCGTATCAATATGGGCAACTA
>JADLHE010000042.1 GCA_020848965.1 Saprospiraceae bacterium | reverse complement strand
GTATTAGCACCAGCTGCTGCGTTCCATTTGAAATCAGGCGTTTGCGAAATCCCAGTGGCACCGTCTGATGGAAGCAAAAGCGTGACCTGCGCAGGTGCTCCTGCCAACACCGTTAGGCTTGCGGTTGCGGTTTGTACCTGCGAACCACTTGTACCTGATACGGTGAAGGTATAGGTGCCTGCGGCAACCCCAGCCGTTGTGATGGTCAGGGTGCTATTGCCCGGAGCCACCACTGGGTTAGGGCTGAACGTTGCGGTAGCACCAGAAGGCAAGCCTGAAGCGCTGAGTGTCACGTTGCCGCTGAAGGAGCCTTGAACACCAACGGCTACGTTGTAAGTAGCACTGATTGGGGAGCAAACCGTTTGGCTGCTAGGTGTAACAGCCACGGTAAACCCGTTGGAACCAGCAGGGATTGTGAAGTTCACATTTGAAATATCGTAGAAGATATTGCTGTTGCCTTTTACCATGATGCGAGCTGTTGTGCTCGTCACGTTTGGCAAGGTGATGGACTGTGTGCCGTCGTTTGGCGTTGCGGTTGCCAAAGTATAAGGATAGGTCAAACCGCCATCCGTAGAAAGGAGGATGTCCACGTTGGCACAGCTAACAGGTGCTGCCGTGGTGCCTGCTACGTTCCAAGTTACAGTTTGTGTAGAGGCTGCTGGCCAGCTAACTGCTGTATTTGGTGCGGTAACGACGAAAGGCCCAGCTGTGCCGTTTACCGTCACAATCATATTGTCCTCTGCTGTGCAACCGCCGCCTGGGTGGTTGTCCCGAACTACCAATCGGAAATTGAGGTTACGGCCTACGCTGTTCAAAACCTCCCAAGTTGGGTTCACGTTGTTGACTACATCTACCAAGCGTGGGAAATAACGCACGGGGTTCGATGTGCCTTTGATGGAGCGGAACATCGGGCCTACTGTATTCGTGGATGCCGGTGGCATTGTTACAGTGGTGGTCACGTTGTCCATCTCATCCCAGGTATAGGTGATGGGGTCATTGTTCGGGTCTGTACCGGTACCGGTCAGGAAGAACGGCGTTGATTTTGGAATCACATAATCAGCACCAGCATTTGCAGTTGGTGTGAGGTTAATGGTGGTGTTGGTAGAGCAAGTATTGCCGCCGCCGCTACCACTGTTCGTAACTTCCGTTGCGATTTCCTGCAAGCTGATGGCATGGAAATAATCATCTGAGTGAGCTTGAACGTCGGGTGCGCAGATACCTGCGTAACCCATGATGGTGCTGGCACTGCCCGGTTCCATCGAAGTTGCGTTGTTGCGGTTGCAAGCATTGGATTGGGTGTGGTTGGCACCAAACTGGTGGCCCATTTCGTGCGCCACATAATCAATGTCAAATGCATCACCAACTGGATTGGATTGGCCAGTTACGCCACCAGCTTTGATGGTATTGCTGCAAACTGCACCAAGGTAAGCTACGCCACCACCGCCAGTGGAAAACACGTGGCCGATGTCGTAGTTGGCATTGCCGATGGTATTGTCGCAAGTGGTTTGGTTCTCACCGAGCATTGCACTGCCATTGGTATTTGAGTACGGGTCAGTGCTTGCGTTCAAGAAAATCAGTGCGTTGTTGTTCGGGTGCAAGGTCATGTGAATGGAAGCGTCTTGCTCATATACGCCGTTCACACGGGCCATAGATGTATTGAATGCAGAAACCACTGCGGCTACCGTGCCGCCGTGGAAAGTTGCGTACTCACCTGTGCAAGCAAGTGCAAGTGTGTACTCACGCAGTTTGCAATCGCCCACCATCTTGTCAGGGTCAATTGGCTTTGGCTGTACTTCTTTGTTGACTTCGTCAAAATGGCAAACCCATGGGTCCGCTTTGAAAAAATCTTTGCGGTAGTAAACTGGGTAGTTCACCACATCTTGTGTCGAGTAAGGGTCAATGAACACAGTGCTGTGCTCTGGGCTGCGAACCATCCCGTGGAAGCCCTTCAGCGTGAAGTCGCCACGGAAATAGGCTGCTGGGTCGTCAATACCCACGCCCGCATAGCAGCGGATGGTTGGGTATTGCGCCTGAAGGTCAGGGTGCATGACCGGTGCTTCCACAATGCGGAAACGTTCCGTCTTGCCATCTGGCATCGGCAAAGTAAGGATTACCTCCTTGCTCTCGGCAGCCGCTGTTTGCCAAAGCGGTGCTTGCGAAAGCACAGATTTCATCATTGGCACATCGAGTGTGGCCGTCTGATACTTGGTTGGGTGGATTTGGCGTGATTGGCTTTTGGAAGCCATCACGGTTTCCGGGACGATTTTCCACGGATTGGTTGATTTGACTTGGGCAAAAATTGCCTGGCTGGAAGCGATGAGTAAGACCAGCATCGTAAACCTCAATGTTCTCATGCAAAAAAGTTTATTTATGAAAAATTATTGGTTACAAAAGAATTACACGGGCAACCTCTGTCAATAGTTGCCCATCGTCATTTTAATGTTCACGAGATATGAAGTTTTCTCAGTCGGGAGTTCTAGCTTCGGAAAAATCAGGTTCTTTAGTCGGGAGTTTCTTATAAAATCAATCAGGGAGCGACAAGGATTATTTTCAAATCTTTAGGTGGGGTTGGCAAATATAGTTCGCAATAGCATCAATAAAAATTATTCTATTGGATTTTTTCTCATCTGAATAGTGCGAACCCCCATTCAGATGGCAGCTATAACGCTAAAAGCCAAATAGGTAACACTTTCTATCGCAGGGTTGCATAAGAGGAAGGGAATTTTGTTGTGGTTAGCAAAAAACAGGCCGCTATAATCTCTCCAGGGCTTTTGCTATAACTTTTTCCCATGCTTCCGCAATGGCGGGGTCCTTGCCCCACAAGAAATCAGTTGCCTCAATCTCTTGTTTCAAAGTATTAAGGAAGATAGCGTAGTCTTCTATGGTCAATCCGTGGTGCCCTTTGTAGCCAGCTATCCGGGAAATATCGGTTGGAGCAGCTTCGTTTTCCATGTCAATCAATTGCAATATCATCACCCGCAGCTTTTTGTGCGTTCGGTTGTTGGCAACTCCATTCTCAAATCTGGCTTCGTAGGCTTTTTCCTTGTTGTTCTCAAAAAAGCGCTGATAGAAACTCTTGATGAATTCCCGGTTTTTAGCCACGCAACGCATATAGCTCTCATGAACCAGTTCAATATCCTTGCTGCCGAAAATAGGCAATTTATAGAGTTCCTTGTCCAGTTCTGCTAAGTTCCTGAACCTGTCTTCCGGTTCAAGTTCCAGCAATTTTTGAAGGATTTTGAGCAAGTCGGCGGGTAGATTCGCTGATTTTAGCACAGCCCTGCGATGGGTTGGCATTTCAAAAAAACGCTTCCGGCTCTCCATGACCTCCTCTACGTTTTCGCCAGTAAACAATTGGTGCCCG
>JADLHE010000041.1 GCA_020848965.1 Saprospiraceae bacterium | reverse complement strand
GCTGCGATGGGGCAATCACAATATGAAAAATACACTTTGGGCAAGACGGTAGGTGACCACATGGTCAGCTTGCAAGCCAACCATATCCCATTACACTCACATACTGTTACTGGTAAATTGGCAGTCAGCACCCTGGATGCGGACAAGAACGACCCTACTGGCAATTACTTCGCAGTGACAAAAACAACGGATAAAGAATATGCCACAGCACCAACAGCGAGTGCCTTCATGGCGGCTGATATGTTGGAAGTCACACTCGGCGATGTAGTAAAAGACCCCAAACGGCCAGATCAATTTATTGATTATGTACTGCCCAATTTTCAGCCGTATTTGTGTGTAAACTATATCATTTGCATTGAAGGAACTTTTCCTAGAAGACCTTGATCATGCGCTAAAGCTTGCGTTGCCACTTTTAGGTATTTTTGTTAAGAATTAATTGCCAAGCCTTGCCAAAAAAAAAATGCAAAACTTGGTGGTTCAAATCATAAAACTAATCATCATGGAAGGATATATCGGAGAGATTCGACTTTTTGTCGGCACTTACACACCAATGAACTGGGAGTTCTGTGAGGGCCAACTGCTCAGCATTGCTCAAAATTCAGCCTTGTTCGCTATTATAGGAAACACTTATGGGGGGGATGGAAAATCAAATTTTGCACTACCTGATATGAGAGGGCGCACTGCTGCCAATGCCCGTTCTGAATACGATACAGGCACCTTTGATGGCACTAGTTTCAAATTCGATTTAGGTGCAAAAGGCGGTACGGCTGAGAAAAAACTCAATGTGGTACCCAATCACCAACACACCATCAATTCGTTGAAACTTGCCGTAAATACAGTTACAACAGGGAGCAATGCCAATGCGCCTGCCGGAAACTACCCAGGGCACACGGGTGTTGCTTCCGATGCTGAGTATTTCAAAACCTCCAATGGTAAATACATGGCGGAACAATCCCTCGAAATCACCGTAAACACAGCTGGTTCAGGGCAGCCATTTACCAATATGCAGGCATATACCGTTTTGAATTACATTATTTGTGTAAATGGCGTTGTATTGCCAAGGAGGTAAGCTGATAGTGTTAACGAGAAGGATTAGGCGTTGCTCTTTGACCTACAAATGGAGTGTTACTTAACTTGAAATAAACTTGGACACACTATTTTTAAACTATAAACTTTCAAAAATCATGAAGAAAACCGTGCTGGCTCTTGGCATCGTATGCATATGCCTTGGCATAAAACAACAAGTTACAGCCCAATCGGGAAATACGATTACCGTCGAAGAGGGTGGTACAGGCGCTTGTTCTAACGCTACAATTCATACCTTTACTTATACTGGCCATGATGGGGGGAGTCCCGCTAGGAATATATATTCAGTAGCAGTTTGGGAAGGAAATGGAGGGCTTGCCGAAATAAAATGGGTGGTCAACAGGTGGGAATTAATAAACTATGATGGGCCTGATGCATTTACATTGTGGTTCTCCACTGCGAATACATCACCTAACCCTCCTGACCTTGCCACTGGGGGGTGGGCAGCTGATGAATTTAACGGCTGTGACCCACTCACCCGCCTTGATGGTACTGGTACACAATCCGCCTCCTTACCAGTTGACTTAGTGAATTTCGATGCCAAGTCCAAAACTAATGCAGTGGAACTGGAGTGGCAAACCGCATCCGAGCAAAACAATCAAGGTTTTTACATCGAAAGAAATTCAAGCGCTAACAATCGCTGGGAAGAATTAGGTTTCAAAGCTGGTCATGGTACTTCCAACGAGCAGCAACGTTATTCTTTTGTGGATGAACACCCAATGCCTGGCACCAACTATTATCGCCTTCGGCAAGTGGACTTTGACGGTCGGATTGATTTTTCACCTATCGAAGTTACAGAAGTTAAGGTTTCCGATACTTCGCTAAAGTTTTTCCCCAACCCTACTCAACAGGGCCATACTACGCTCTACGTTCCAACTGCTTCCAGTTCGGATGCTGTTTTGGAAATATTAGATTGCATGGGACATAAAGTGCTTCGGCAAAGCCTGCATTTGGAGGGAAGCGGTACCGACCAATTCGTGCCAATTGACATGTCCAGTTACCCTTTTGGCGTCTATACCGCACGCTTGGAAATTGGTGGTTCGGTCATTTCCGAACGTTTGGTGGTGGCGAATTAAATTGTTGATAAAGCGCTAATCCATTTTAACCACAAGTTTAATAGCTGGAATTTTTCTAACTGGTTCCAAAACCAATGAACAATTGGCATTTTAAAGCCAGCATTAGAAAAGAAGCGGGATAGGCACTCTGCCTACCCGTTTCTTTTTTGAAAACTATTGAATTTCGACAGGGAAAGTCACCTCCACATCTGTGCTGCCTGAGTTGCAAGGGGTGGAATCGGATTTATTCGGCAGGTGTTTCAAAGTCAATTTAAGATTGCCAGAGCCAGTACCTCCTGTCGTAAAATAGCTTATTATCCCTAAAGGATGGCCATTGCCGTCATCATCATTAGCAACTGGTTCGACCATTGCTCCTTCGGCATTAAAACAGACCAAATGGTCGGTTCCTTCTTCCACTATTTTCGGCGTTAAATCATTATTTGGATTGTTTGAATTGCTTGAATCAATAAACTTGACTTCCAGTTTGTAATATGTGCTGTCTTGCAAATTAATATCATCTACAATTGGAGAATTTCCACCATTCCCATCAGAATCATTGGCTACGAAAGTATAGATTATTGACTCATTCAGGTTAGTAAACGACAAATAAACAGTCGTTATGAGTTCTTCCTCATTTACTGGTTCTGTATCCTTGTCGCAGGAGTTTAAAGTGAAGAAGGAAAAGCTAAGTAATGCAATAAGAAGGATTGATTTATTCATGATTTTAAATTTTAGAATGAATATTTAAGCTTCACTGAAACGTTCCTACCTACCTCATGCGAGAAGTATCGCAGTCGGTTCAGGTAGTCCCGGTAGGCAGTGTTCAGCAAGTTTTGAATGGTCAATGTAAGGGTTAAACGATTTACGATTGACGATTTACCCTGCCCGACCGACAGGTGGGGATCTACGATTGGCAGGGCCAAGCCAGCTTCGAAATTTACCAAAGTATAGGCAGCGGGCGCAGGCGCAAAATCTTGATTATCAGGCACTCGTGTTTGTTTTAGCACATGTTCCACACCCAATTTCACAAAAGGTGCATTCTCTTTGGTAACGCCATCTTTTTTCGCCTTCGGCGAATATGCCAAGCCCATCTGGAAGCGGTCGGCGGGCATGAGCGTCAGCCATTCATCGTGCTGTTTGTTCCAGGCCCTTAGCATGGATGCGCCCGATGTAAGGGTCAGCGCTGCGATGGGCTTCCATTCTGCGCTCCAGTCCAAGCCCATGAGCCGGGCGTCGGTTTGGTCATAGGCAAAGGCTGGGAACGCACCCCGGATGGTCAGCACGGGTTCCGCTGTTGGCCGCAGGTAGATGAAGTCATTGACGATGTTGCGGTACAGAGAGAAATTGATGGCGAAGTTGCGCTGGTTGTCGAAATCGAAGCTCAGATTGGTACTGTGCGCCCGTTCTGGAACGAGGTATTCTCGCCCCTTTTCATAGCTGGCCGAGCCGTGGTGTACCCCGTCGCTGAACAGTTCGTTGACATTGGGCGCACGCCAAGCCGAGCCCCAGTGCAGTTTGATGTCGAACTGCTCCGATGCCTTAAAAACCACCCCAGCTGTGCCAGATAAGTTGCTGAAATCCAGTTGTTTATCAATAACCTCGTTGCCACGGTTTTCAATGTTCAAATGCCGCAAATCGTACCGAACACCTGCCTCGAACTCCAGCGGGAAGGGGTATTTGCGCCAGCGCTCAATCCAAAAAACGCCCGCAGTTTGGCTGTTGTAATTAGGTATGAGGCCGCCCCGGTCTGTCGTGTTGCGCTGTGCCATACCCTGTGCACCAAGGCTGCCCGTGAGGTGCCGCCAACTTTTGTGTTCCCAAGCCAAATCGAAAGTATGCGTTGTGATTTCGAACAGCATCTCTGGGTTGTTCAACTCGCTGGGTAGGGTACCGTACCGTTTGTGCGCATCGAACTCGCCCCGGCGGTTGAATTGGCGGGCGTACTGCAAGGTCAGTTTGCCAGCGGTGCCAGTTTTTACCTCACTTTTTGCCTTGAGTAGGTAATGCGCCACTCTTTGCAGCGGGCGACCGAGCTTGTAGCTGAACGTGCCGTCATCCGTTGGCCGCCCACGCTCGATGGCGTTTTCAAGGTCGGTCAGGTTGCCGATATGCGAGCCACGATACACGCCGATGTCCGTGAAAAACTGGCTGAAAAAGACCTCCGATTTCCATTTTTCCCTTTCCAGCCCGACTGTAGCCGAGTAGTTGATTTCCTTGACACCCGTGTTTTTCAAGAAATAATCAGGTGTACGCAAGTCGCCGCCTCTTTTCACCGTGCCTTGCAGCCGGTAAGCGAGTTTCGAGTTTCGAGTTTTGAGTTTTGAGTTGCCCTCCACCATGCCAGATGCCACCCCGACCCGCCCATTGCCGAAGGCAGCCAAATTCACCTCGCCGCCCACGCCGGGTTCGCTCCGCAATGCCCGAGGCTCCACCAGCACCACACCGCCAAGAGCATCCGCCCCATAGCGCACGCTATTGGCGCCGTACACCACGGTCACTTTGTCGGCGATATAAGGGTCAATCTCTGGGGCGTGCTCGCTGCCCCATTGCTGGCCTTCTTGGCGCACGCCATTGTTCAGCATGAGTACCCGACTGCTGTGCAGCCCACGTATCACCGGCTTTGCAATGCCGCTTCCCGTGTTGAGTGTGGTGACGCCGGGCAGGTTTTTCAGCAAATCGCCCAAGGTTTGGCCCTTGACGGCTGCCAGTTTTTCGCCATTCAGGCTGCGCTCTGCTTGGGTGCTGCGCAATTCAATGGGCTTGGCATGTACCGTGATTTCGGCCAGTTTCAGCGATTCATGCTGCAAATGAAAACAGAGGTTGGTCTCGCCCACCACCTTTATTTCTGAAGAAAGATGGCTGCAACCGATATGATGGCAGTTGACCGTGTATTCGCCTTCACAGATTTCGGTGAAAACGAACCGGCCCTGGTCGTCGGTGATGGCACCTTGCCCAGTTTGCACAATAAAAACCTCGGCAAATGGCACGGGTTCCTCGCTTCCCTCCTCGGTTACGGTTCCGAAAAGCATGGCGTGGCAGTCCTTTTGGGCATATACCAATGACGGCAAAAGCCCAATGACGGACAGGATTAGATAGTTTATCCTGAACATGGTAAACAGGATTTATATGCCCCATTATGGAGTTTGGACGCAGGAATTCAACAGGAATTATGGATTGAAATTCAATGCAAAGACAAATCCTTTGTAATCCGTCAATCCCTTGCGCTTAACCGATAACGCAGGCAATATCTCGCTGAAAATCAGCAAATTAGGGAATGGAAAAATAAAAGAGGAAAGGACTCAAGCGGCCAAGGAAGGCGGGCCTCGCAACTGGAAATGCCAGTGAATTCGTGGAGCAAAAGGTGCTTGATAAATGAATAAGCTCGTCGAACTTGGAGCATTCAGGTTGGCAATCGAGAATTCGTTGAATTCCAGCGTAGCTGGCGCAAAATGAAAATCGCAAACAAAGCAGTCTTCAGCGTGGTATTCTTCACCATGAAGGTGAGTCACATTTCCCTTTGCTTCGCAATGGGCAACTGCTTCGTGGTCGTGCTCCAGTAAATGGTGTATTTCTTTCAGTGCAACGACTTGAAAGACGAGGATTGCCAAGAGATAAGCAATCGTAGAGCGATATGTTAGACTAAAATTCAAAGTAATTAATCCGACACTAACACATTGAAACCCGTTAAGGTTGAACACCAAATATTAGCGCTGCCAAATATCGAAGTTTGGCAGCGCTATTCCAAAATTATTTTTTGAAGCTTCCCGGCAAAGCGGCCTCAATGATTGCCTTTACCTCTTCCAAACTGAGTTTGGCGGCACTTTCAGAAGTCACTTTTTCACCGTCCATTTTCGGGAAGGATACATTGTTCTTTTTGAAGCGGATAAATGGGCCCCACCTTCCGTTCTCAATGGCGATTTCTTCTTTCTCCCATTGTTGCACATAGCGGTTGGCCTCTTTATTCACCTTCGCCTCGATGAGCTTGTGGCACTCATCAATGGTAATGGTTTCGAGCTTGTACTTGGCGGGCACGTTCACATAGAGGTCGCCCCATTTCAGGAAAGGCCCAAAACGTCCTTTTCCTTTTGTGATACCGATGCCTTTATAGGTGCCAATCGGCGCATCTGCCTGCTGCTTTTCTTTGATAAGTTCTATGGCCCGCTCCATGCCTAAACTGAGTGGGTCTTCGCCCCTAGGCAGTGAAACAAAGGCTTCGCCATGCTTTACGTAAGGCCCGAATCGGCCCAAGCCGATACTGACCTCTTTCCCTTCGTAATCACCAAGGCTTTTCGGCAAGGTGAAAAGTTTAAGGGCGTCCTCCAAGGTCACTGTATCAATGGTCTGGTTCGGGCCGAGGTTGGCGAATTTTGCTTTTTCGTCTTCCCCAAGTTCTTCCTTCGAACCAATTTGAACGGCTGGCTTGCCAAAGCGGGTCATGCGCACGAGCACCGTCCGACCAGTGGCGGGGTCGGTGCCGAGGATGCGCTCCCCGGTTGCCCTGGCGCTGGTTTCAAGGGCGTTGGTCACTGTGGCATGGAAAGGGTGGTAGAAGTCACCGACCGTTTTCACCCAGTTTTTGTTGCCTTCGGCAATAATGTCGAAATCCTTTTCAATATCAGCAGTGAAGCTGTAATCCATGATTTCCTTGAAATGCTCGAAAAGGTAGTCCGTCACGACCATGCCCATATCGGTGGGGAAGAGGCGGTTTTTCACGGCACCCGTCACTTCACTTCCTTCCGAAACAGTGATTTGCCCATTTTTCAAGCTGAGAATGGCAAATTTGCGAACCTCGCCATCCCGGTTGTCCTTTATGACATAGCCCCGGTTTTCCTCCATGATTTTTGAAATCGTGGGGGCGTAGGTGGACGGTCGGCCAATGCCAAGTTCTTCCAGTTTACTTACCAATGCAGCCTCCGAATAGCGTGCAGGCGGGCGGGTGTAACGCTCCGTGGCGTTCATTTCCCGAAGGTCGAGTGCCTGCCCAACTTTCAGTGGCGGCAAGATTCCCTTGCTATCGTCATCGTCATCGTCGTCGTTTGATTCGAGATAAACTTTTAGGAATCCATCGAATTTCAGCACTTCTCCCTCCGCTTGCAAAGGCGAGCCGGGGTGCGTGGAAATCCCGATTTTGACAATGGTGCGTTCCAGTTCAGCCTCGGCCATTTGGCAGGCAATCGTCCGCTTCCAAATCAGCTCGTACAACCGCTGCTGCTCCCGGTCACCGGGTATCGTATGGTTGTTGATATAAGTGGGGCGGATGGCTTCGTGCGCTTCCTGTGCCCCCGCTTTGTTGGTTTTGTACCGGCGGGTTTGCACATAGTTTTTGCCATATAGGTTCTCGATTTCCTGCGCTATGGTAGCAATGGCCATTTCGCTCAGGTTCGTCGAGTCCGTACGCATATAGGTAATAAAACCCGCTTCGTAGAGCCGCTGTGCAACGAGCATAGTGCGGCTCACCGAAAAACCGAGCTTGCGGCTGGCCTCCTGTTGCAGGGTGGAAGTAGTAAATGGTGCGGCAGGTTTTCGCTTTGCGGGTTTTACCTCAATATCGTTGATATTGAAGGCTGCGCCAATGCATTTTTGTAAAAAAGCATTTGCATCACCTTGATTTTCAAAGCGTTCAGGTGCTTCGGCTTTCAAGATGGAGACTTTCCCTTCAACGCTTTTCACGTTGAACTCGGCGGCAATTTTGAAGAATGGCGTGGTTTCAAACGCTTGGATTTCCCGCTCCCTTTCCACCACCAAGCGCACTGCAACCGATTGCACACGGCCAGCCGAGAGTTTGCCCTTCACTTTTTTCCAAAGCAGCTCGGACAGTTCGTAGCCTACAAGGCGGTCAACCACCCGGCGGGCCTGTTGGGCATCCACGAGGTTGAGGTCGAGCTTTCGGGGCTGCGTAATGGCCTTTTGGATGGCTGGTTTGGTGATTTCATGGAAAACAATCCGCTTGGTGCTGTGCTCGTCCAAGCCGAGCACTTGACAAAGGTGCCAGGAGATGGCTTCGCCCTCCCGGTCTTCGTCCGTGGCGAGCCAAACTTCGTCCACTTTTTTCACTGCGTCTTTCAGCTCCTTCACCACCTTGGCCTTGTCAGGTGTGACGACGTACTTTGGCTTGAAATTGTTGTCAATGTCCACGGAAATATCCTCTTTGGGCAGGTCACGGACGTGACCATAGCTGGACATTACGGTAAAGTCG
>JADLHE010000040.1 GCA_020848965.1 Saprospiraceae bacterium | reverse complement strand
GCCCTTTATTTTCTCCGAAAAAGCTGCCCCGTCCACGCCTGGCTGCAGTTCCATGAAGACTTGGAAGGAATTGTTCGCCCAATTGGTGCGGCTCTCCTTCACCCAGTCCTGCGTTTCCCAAGTGGAAAAAGGGATGAGCAGATGGAAGCGCAGGCTCGAATTTTTGGGCGGATTGGCCACGATGCCCGTGACCGTCATGTCAAAGGAATTGTCCACCTTGAGGGGCTGCCCCACCATGTCGGCATAGTTGCTGTGGCCAAAGACCGCCTCGCCCGTTTCCGCCGTCAGCACGATGGTGTTCGGCTTGCGCAATGCGGTGGCTTGGTCGCCCGCCAGCATCGGGAAGGTGAAGATGTCGAGGAAGTCAGGCCCGACTTGGTAGCCGTCCTTTGTGAAGACCTTGTCGCCGTGCTTCAGGCCGTGGCCGCCGCCCCAGTCCATCTCCGCCGTGCGCTTCACCTCCGGGAACGACTTGGGCAGCGCCTCCGCCAGTGGCAGCGCCACCGATTGCCAAGTTTGCATTTCTCCGTTCACAGTATCGGTCATTTTCACTTGGTAAATTCGGTCTGCGTTTTCATGGAAATGGTCGTAACTCCATTCGTTCCAGACCCACAGCCCGATGAGCATGGCGACCGCCATGCCCGTGCTTAGTCCGGCCACGTTGAGGAAGGAAAAAGACTTGTTTTGCCGAAGGCCACGGAGGGCCATTTTTAGGAAATGTTGTAGCATGGCTGATAGATTGTTGTATTCTTGATTGCTTTTTACGCATTGATTGTTGACGCTCATCATGTACTTTTGTAGAACAAGATTTTCAAAGCATGATGAAAGACTATTCACAAAATGAGGTAGATGACTATTTGGAGACAGACTATGAAACCGAACGGGGGAAACCTTTACCAAGCCTCGACCACTCACTCATCCAAGCCCGTTTGTCTCAATTGCTCTTGAACAATTATGGCAAACAATACTCCTTTCCATCCGAACTCGATTTGGAACTTGCTCCCAAAGGTGCTACGCCCGACCTCTGCGTTTATCCCAAAATGAAAAGGGACCCACAAGTTGATGAACCAGTCATCAAGATGAAGGAGCCACCAATAGCCGTCGTGGAAATAATTTCCCCGAAACAGGCACTTGACGACATCACTGAAAAGGCTCGACTCAGGTATTTCCCGAACGGTGTAAAAACAGTCTGGATAGTGATTCCCTCCTTTAAGGCAATCGTTTTGGTTGTCCCCGGCTTGAACACGACCTATTTCAACAAGGGCGAATTCTATGACCCTGCCACCAATATCAAGCTCTCCATTGAGGAGGTGTTTGATATTTGACCTCCTTTCGCAAAGGCTTCTAAAGCGGGCATCTGGGTTTGTTTTCCCTTATGCCCGCTTTTGTTTTATTCCATCCGCAACGACTTCACCGGGTTGGCCAGCGCCGCCCGCACCGTCTGTGAACCGATGGCCGTACCTGCCACCACCACCAGCAAAAGGACGCCCGGCAGGAACAACAGCACCGACCACGAAATGCGTTGGTCAAAATGCTGGAGCAGTTGGTTGCCTAAAAAGAACGCAATCGGTGTGGCAATGGCGACGGCAATGGCCAGCACCAGCAGGTAGCCTTTTGACAGCATCATGGCCACGTCCCTTGCGCCAGCGCCCATCACCTTGCGGATGCTGATTTCCTTGGCCTTCGTCTCCACGGTGTACATGGCCATGCCGAGCAGGCCCATGCAGGCGATGACCATGCCGAGGAAGCCCAAGAACCCCGCTCCCCACGACAGCGTCACGACCTCCGCATAAACCTGCCGCACGGTTTCATCATAAAACTCGGCGGTGAAAGGCCGCTTCGGTTCCACCTGTTTCCAAACCCGCTCCAAACCAAGCATGGCGGCAGGCAGGTCGTTGCCAGCTATTTGAAGGTTCATCACCGCCAACTGCGAGGGGTCGTAGCGCAGCATCAGCGGCTCGATGGCGTAGTTGGCGGGCTTGAAGCGAAAGTCCTTGAGCACGCCCCTGACCGTCACGAGCGCAGTGTCGCCGAGGGTCAGTGACTTCCCAATGGCCTCGGCTGGACTGCCTAATTTGAATGCCTTGCAAAAAAGCTCGTTGACCAAAACGAACAGCTCCCGCTGCTGTGTGGGGTTTTCGGGAAAGTCCTCCCCGGCCAGCAGGCTGAGGTCAAATTGCTTGCAGTAATTGTGGTCAATGAAGTAGTTGCGGACGCCCGTTTTCTCCGTGATGCTGTCGCTGCGCACATCATCCGAGCGGTCGGTGTAGGTGCCCATCGGAAAGCTGATGGCGCTGATGCTTTCCACGCTTTTTTCTTGGGAAAAAGCGGCTGCCAGTTTGCCATAATCCTGCTGCGGCATTTGCACCAAAAGCGTCTGCGGGCGGTCAAAACCGTAGGTGTTCGTGATGGCATGGTCCATCTGTTTTCCCACGATGGTCATCATAAAAAAGAACAGCAGGGTGATGGTGAACTGAAATCCCAGCAGCGTTTTGCGCAAGCCGAATTTTTGTATCAAACGTAGGTTTTGCAGTTTTTGAAAAATCTGCGAAGCAGTGGTTTTCGACAGCGTGGCCGCCGGGAGCGCCCCAGCAAACACGCCAACCCCCAAGGCGAAAAGCAAGAACCAGCCATATAGCGCCACTTCCTCCTTGCCTATATGCTGCTGAATATCGGCGAATATGCCCCAATTGAAATACAGCTTGCCGACCTTGAACAGCCCAAACGCAACGACCAAGGCAAGCAGTGAAGTCACCACCGCCTCGCCAGTAAGCTGCGCAAAAACTTGCCCCCTCGACGCACCCAGCACCTTGCGCACGCCAACCTCCTTCGTGCGCAACAGCGACCGGGCGATGGTGAGGTTGGTGTAGTTGAAACTGGCACTGAGGATGATGATGAGGCCCAAGGCCGTCAAAAACCAGAGGAAAATGGAGGGCGGCGCACCGCTGCTGCTGTTAGATAACAGCCTTCCGGGCGTGATGTCGGAGAGGGCTTGCAGCTCGAAGTGGTAGCCAGCGTCACGGCTTTCCAAGTCGAGGTTGGCGTAATTAGCCTTGGCTATGGCCGCAAGGGCAAGTGCAGCGTTTTTGGGGTCGGCGCCTTCTTTCAGGCGGATATAATTGTTGGAACCGTAGTAGTTGAGCCAGTCGCCCGTGATGTTCCATCCGTTCGGCTGTTTTTCCAAGTAAATATGTGTGGCGATGGAGCCGAGCGCCTCGAATTTGATATGGGATTTACCGGGCTGCTTCTTCAAAACGCCCGTCACCTTGAAGCGCCCGTTGTAGCCCGGCATTTCGATTTCCTTGCCGATGGGGTTTTCGTCCTTGAAGAATTTCTCTGCCAATTCTTGCGTCAGCACTATGCTCCACGGCTCGTCCAACGCCGTGGCCGGGTCGCCCGCCGCCAGCTCGAAGCCGAACATTTTGAAGAAGCTACCATCGGTGTAAAGTCCCTGGATGTCGGGTAGTTCCTTGCCTTCCGACCTTGCCACGCCATTGAGGGATTGGAGCAGCGGTGTCCAAAGCTCCACTTGGTCGTAGTCCTCCGTGAGCGTTTTCGCCACGAGGTAGGGCGAAGTGGCGTAGGGCTCCGAGCCGCCATCCTTGCGCTGGGCCTCGGTCAATATGCGGTAGATACGACCGCCATTAGGATGGAACTTGTCGTAGCTGTACGCATCCCGGATGATGGCGATGATGGGCAGGCAGACGGCCATCGAAAGCGCCAGTCCAAACACGTTGATGAACGAAAATGCCTTGTGCTGGACAAGGTTGCGAAGGGCTATTTTCAGATAATTTTGAAACATGGCAATTCAATTTTCATTTTTTCATTCGCTTCGCAACGACTTCACAGGGTTCGCCAGTGCCGCTTTTATGCTTTGGAAACTGACCGTCAAAAAGGCCACGCCCACGGCCATTGCGCCAGCAACCAAGAACACAGTCCATTGAATATCAATGCGATAAGCGAAGTCTTGCAGCCATTTATCCAAGAAATACCAAGCCATTGGCGAGGCAATGACCAATGACACAACGACGAGTACCAAGAAGTCCTTCGAGAGCAACCCCACCAGCGACGGCACGGAGGCACCAAGCACCTTGCGCACCCCGATTTCCTTCACCCGGCGCTCTGCCGTGAAAGTGGCCAGGCCGAACAGGCCGAGGCAGGAGATGAACACGGCCAGCAGTGCAAAAATGGTCGAGAGCTTGCTCACCACCTGCTCGCTTTGGTAAAGCTCGTTGTAGGCATCGTCGGCAAAGGCATAGGAGAACGGGGAATCCGGGGCGTATTTTTTGCAAACTGCTTCAATACCTTTCAGCGTTTCGGGCGTGTTTTTGCCATCCATGCGGATGTTGAGGACGTAGGTGTGCGGTGAATTATTGATTAAAATAAGCGGCTCAATCTGGTAGCGGAGGTTGAAGAAATTGAAATCCTTCACCACGCCAACGATTAGGCCGGGGTTGCCCCAAGCCTCGATCTGCTGGCCAAGCACGGGTTCCTGCAGGCCCATTGCCTTCACCGCCGATTCGTTCAGCACGAAATTGGAGGTGTCCGCACCGAATTCCTCCGAAAAATCACGCCCCTGCACCAGTTCCGCCCCGATTGTTTTCAGGTAGCCCTTCTGCACGGGCTGAAACACGAACATGCGGTCGTCATCGTCTGGTTTGCCCTTCCATTTAAAGGTATCGGAGGAATTGCCGTAGCCCGTCAGGCGTTGGCCGGAGGCCGAAACCGAGGCCACGCCGGGCAGTTGTGCCAGCTCCGTTTTGATGGAACTGTATTTCTGCAACTGCTCGTAGCTCATGTTCACGTACAGCAGATGCTCTTTTTGGTAGCCGAGGTTTTTGGTCTGCAAATAGTCCAGTTGCTGCTTTATGATAACCACACCTGCAATCAGCGCCACGGCCACAATGAACTGCGTCACGACCAGCGCCTTGCGCAATCCTCCACCTTTCTGCGTTTTTTCGAGTTGCCCTTTCAACACCAGCACAGGGCGGAAAGCCGACAACACGAAGGCCGGGTAGCTGCCCGCCAGCAAGCCTGTGACGGCGACGATGCCGCCCAGCGCCAACCAAAAATCTGGGATTTTGAAGGGCATGGCGATTTCCTTTCCGGTGAAATTATTGAACCAAGGCAATATGAAGCTCACCGCCACCAAGGCCACACCTGCCGCCAGCAGGCACAGCAGCAGTGCCTCTCCGACGAACTGCAAGGCGAGCACTTTCCGGTCGGCCCCGATGACCTTGCGCACGCCCACTTCCTTGGCACGCATCGCCGCACGGGCGGTGGAGAGGTTCATGAAATTGATGCAGGCGATGACCAGCAATAGCAGGGCGATGATGCCGAACAGGCGTACATTGGCCATGCGCCCACCGCCAGCGTACTGGCCGTCCTTGAAGTCGGATTTGAGGTAAACATCGGTGAGCGGCTGGAGCCACAACGACACGTTTTTCTGCGAGCCGTGGTTGGCCACCACATCTTTTATCTTGGCATTAACTACCTGAATATCAGCATCTTTTGACACCATGACGTAGGTGTCCAAGCCATTGTTCTCCCACTGTTTGGCCCATTCGTTCATCTGGAGAAAACTGGCGTAAGGCAGCAAAAACTCGAAATCGAAAATGCTGTTTTGGGGCAGGTTCTGCATCACACCCGCCACTTGGTACTCGGTGGCGTTGGCGATTTTCAATACCTTGCCCAATGGCTCCTCGCCGGGGAATAGCTTCTCCGCCAGCCGTTGCGAAATCACGATGGAATGGGGGTCGGTGAGCGCCTTCTCCTTGTCGCCCTGCACCAGCGGAAAGCTGAACATCTTGAGGAAATCCGGCTCCACGTAGCGGCCATTTTCCATCGCCATTTTTTTACCAAAACTCACCATTGAGTTCGTCCAACTGTCCATTGTGGACACGTAGTCCAGCCCCGGCACCTCGTCCCGCAGCGCCTGCCCAAGCAGCCCCGGCGCAGCCGACTGCGTGCTGATGCTGCCATCGGTATATACCGCATTTTCCATGACCCGGTACAGCCTCGGCGCAAACTCGTGGAAGCGGTCGTAGCTCGTCTCGTCCTTTACCCAAAGGGCAATGAGCAGGAAACTCGTCAGCCCGACGGTCAGGCCCAGTAGGTTGACAATAGAAAAAGTCCTGTATTTCAACAGATTACGGAAGGTGATTTTGATGAAATTCTGGAACATGGCAATTCAATTATTTTATTCGTTTCGCAATGATTTCACCGGGTTCGCCAACGCTGCTTTGATGCTCTGGATGGCGACAGTGAGGAGGGCCACCACGACGGCAGCCAAGCCCGCTACCACAAACACAGTCCATTGAATATCAATGCGATAGGTGAAATCCTCCAACCATTTTTCCATTAGAAAATAGGCCAATGGCGAAGCAATGACCATTGACAAAATGACCAAAAGCAAAAACTCCTTCGACAGTAAAGCCACCACAGAGGGCACAGAAGCACCCAGCACTTTGCGCACCCCGATTTCCTTGGTTCGCTGCAAGGCACTCAGGTGCGAGATGCCGAACAGCCCCAAGCAGCAAATCAGCAAGGCAAGGGCTGCGGCCAGACTGACGATTTTCTGCCAGCGCTGCTCCCGGTCGTATTCACGGGCGTTGAGGTCGGTGAGAAAATGGAACTCGAAGCTGGCGTCCGGCAGCGTTTTCCGATACACAGCCTCGAATTTTTGCAGGGCTTCCCGGCTTCGTTCCTTCCTGATTTTTAGCCAAATCTCACCACTGTTGCGGGGCAATTGATACAGGACCAGCGGCTGTATCGGCTGGTGCAGCGACTCGAAATGGTAATCGGCCACCACCCCGGCAATGCGGAACGGCTCCTGTCGGTCAGCGTAATCGGGGTTGAGCTGGATAAACTGGCCGATGGGGTCTTTCAGGCCCGCCTGCCGAACGTAGGTTTCGTTGACGATCACTTCGTTGCTGTTCTCCGCATTGAAATTCTGGCCAAGGCGGAACGAAAGGCCCATCACCGAGAGGAAATTGGCGTCAATGGACTGGTGTACGGCCATGATTTTCCCACCACCGAACTTCGTCTGCACGGCTTCGTGGCCAAAGCCGCCACCGAAGGAAATGTCCTCGATGCCCGACATGCCCATCAGTTCATTTTTCAAGACCCGCTTCACGGCCTCGTAGTCACGGTCGCCTGTGATGGCCGCCCGCACGACATAGCCGGGGTCGTAACCGAGGCTTTTGTTTTGGATAAAATTCAGTTGTTGGTAAAAAACCACCGTGCCCACCAACAACAGGAAGGCCAGCGAGAACTGCAACACCACCAGCGCCTTGCCGAACCGGGACTGACCCATCGGACGGCTGCGGTTGTAGAGGATTTCGCCAGGCTTGAAGGCTGAGAGCATCACCGCCGGGTAAAGCCCGGACAGCAGCGAAGCGCCCACGAAAACACCCAGCAATCCCAGACAGAACCGCCAGTCCAGCACCTCGCTGTACACGAATTTCTTATCAGCCAAGGCATTGAAAAATGGCAATGCGGCTTCTATCGCTACCAGCGCCAGCACGATTGCTATGGCGCAGAGCAGAGCCGTTTCGCCGACAAACTGAGCCACCAGACTGCCTCGGCTGCTGCCCGCCATCTTGCGGATGCCCACTTCCTTCGAGCGCTTCAGCGAGCCAGCGAGGCTGATGTTCACGAAATTGATGCCCGCCAGCAGGAAGATGAAAAAGGCGATGCCGAGGAAGAGATTGGAGTATAGCGCCCGGCTTTCCCCGACCGTGCCGCCCTCGTGCCAGCCAGTATTGCCGAGCAGCATGTTGAGGTGCAGGTCGGTAATCGGCTGTAGGCCGTAGCTGATTTTCGGGTCGAAGCCAGCGGCAGTGATCTGCTCGGTGGCGTTTTTTTCAAAAACCTGGTTGAACTTGACAGTAGTTGCTCCCACAGTAGCTTTTTCGTCCAGCAAGATGAAGGTGCCGAGGTAGGCGTTCAGCCAGTTTTTATCCTCAAATGACAGTTGCAAGTAGCGGAACGGCAGCAGCACATCAAATTGGATGGACGAATTGGTGGGCGGGTCCTTCACAACCCCGGTCACGGCCAGCGGCTTGTGGCCGAGTTTTTCGTTGGAGGGGTCGGCTGGCATGTCGAGGAGCTTACCCACGGCGTCGGTCGTTTGGAACAAACGCAGGGCCGTGCGTTCGGTCATCACCACGGAATTGAGTTCCCGCAGCGCTGTTCCCGAGTCGCCATGCACGAACGGGAAGCTGAACATTTCAAAGAAATTGCTGTCTGCAAACAACAGTTGCGCCTTCAGCACCTGGTCGCCGCTGCGCAAATCGCCTTGCACGTCGCCGCCCAGCACCCGCACGAAATCCCTCACCTCCGGCACCGCCGCCTTGAACGCCGGGCCTTGCACCTGCCCCGTACCGCCTGTTAGCCGTGGCGAAGCGCCCTCCCGGTCAATCAGGCTGGTGGTGATGCGGTACAGGTGGTCGGCGTTTTTATGAAACCCATCATAACTGCGCTCGTCGAGCCAGTAAAGTAGCGCCAGCAGCAGGCAGCCCACCCCCAGGGCGAGTCCCGACACGTTCAGCACAGTGTAAAGTTTTTGCTGTGCAAAATGCCGAAAAGCTGTTTTTATGAATTGGTGAAACATGACGTTGGTTAATGAGTTATTGGGCTATTGGTTATTGTGAAAATTCCTTGATTACTCAATACCATTATTTCCAGCCTACTTCGCCGAAGCCGTCCCCAGCCCTGAGGACACCGACACGACGACATCCGACTCACCGAATTTCTTGGATTTCAAGAGGTTGCAGTTTTTGCCCCGGCCTGTGGTTGTTTCTTCATCGAAGGTGAATGGCGCTTCGATGCGGCCACCACTCTTGCTGCAACGGAGTTGAAGCGTGCCATTAAACTTCAGGTCGCTGAGTTCTATGGAGGTGTTGGCTGTACCGGAATTCAGGCTGAGGTTGGCCCTGACCGCCCCGTTCCCACTGAAAAAGACATTGCCTGTACCGCTGTTGAGTTGCGACGCTCCGGTGACGGTCGTGTTCACGGCTTCCAAATTGCCCGTGCCGCTGTTGAACAAGAAACTGCCTTGCACGTCGTTCAGGTGGACATTGCCTGTACCTGTATTGCCCTTGAAATGTCCGCTTGAAGCTGTCAGGTCAATAGTTGCGGTGCCTGCGTTCAACTCCATTTCACCCTCAAAATGACTGAGCGTGAAGTCACCCGCACCAAGGTTGCACTTGATTTCGCCAGTCACATTTTCGATGCTCACGTTACCCCCACTGATTTGGATATTCAAGTCAGTGTGTTTGGGCACTTTCACCGTCCAGGTTGGCCAGTCAGGACTGCTGCCATCCACTTTGGAATCTTCCGTGAAGACCAGCGTTTTGCCATTAACCTTTGCCTCCGGCATCTCCGCCGGGCTTTGCGAAATGCCGCTGATTTCCACCTCGTCGGCGCTGTTCTCCACGACCTTCAAGTCGCCGTGGTAAATATTGAACTCCACGGTTTTTACGGAATGAAACCGCTGCAAATACGGCGCTTTTTGACCGAAGGCAATCGTTGAAACAAAAGCCAACAACAAAGTGGCGCAAAAGGAAAAGCAGGATGAATTTTTCATGAGCTAAGATTTATGCGTTAATAGGCTTGGAAAAACCGCAGCATTTACAAGCACAGTTGTTTACTCGCTTCGCAACGACTTCACCGGGTTCGCCAGTGCCGCCTTTATACTTTGGAAACCGACCGTGATGAACGCCACGGCCACGGCCATTGCGCCAGCCAAACCCAACATCCACCACGAAATGGTGATGCGGTACTCGTAGTTTTCGAGCCAAGTGTTCGCTGCCCACCAGGCCAAGGGGGCGGCAATGACCAAGGCAATCAAGACCAAGGCAATGAACTCCCTTGACAAAAGGCCCACGATGCCCGCCACGTTGGCGCCCAGCACTTTGCGCACCCCGATTTCTTTGGTGCGCCGCTCGGCGGCAAAGGCGGCCAAGCCGAACAGCCCCAAGCAACAAATAAGGATGGACAAGACCGAGAAAATCAGGGACAATTGGCCCATCGTCGCCTCCATCTTGAACCGTTTGTTGAACTCGTCATCCAAAAATTCATACTCGAAGGGGAAGCCGGGGTTGTGCGACTTTACGACTGCGCCAACCGCCGCCAGTGCATCGTCCACCTGCACACCGGGTTTCACCCTTGCCCAAACCATCCCATCCTCGGGTTGGGAGCAGAAGAGCATCAACGGCTCCACCTCCCCGTAGATATTGCCATAGCGGAAGTCCTCCAAGACGCCTACGATTTGCAGTTTTTCGTCGCCTCTGCGCAGGAGTTCGCCCACCACCTCCTCCTTCTTGCCGTCCCGAAGGATGATATTGGCCAAGGTCTCGTTGATGATGACAGAAGTGGAATCGAGGGCGGGGTTTTCATGGAAATCACGTCCAGCGGTGAGCTTCATGCCCAGCGTCTTGATGTACTCCGGGCTTCCCGAAGTCACCGTGATGAGCTTGTCCACGCTGGGGTCTTTGCCATCCCACTCGTAGCCGCTGGTATTGCTGCCCATATTGAGCACTTGGTCGCTGGACTTGGCCACCTGTTCCACCAAGCCGCTTGCCAGCAGTTCCTGTTTGATGATAGGATAGTTGGTGTTGAATTGCTCGTTCGTTGGCATGAAAATCAGGCCCTCTTTGTCGTAGCCGAGGTTGCGGCTCTTGACATGCCCTATTTGCTTATAAACCACGATGGTGCAGAAAATCAGGAAAACCGAAACGACGAACTGCGCAACGACCAGACCCTTGCGAATGCTCCCCGCCTCCATGAAGGTGGCGAAAATGCCGCCGCCAGCTTTTGCGCTACTGCCCACGTTGGCTTTCAGTACGGCAATGGGGCGGAACGAAGTGAGGTAAAGCGAGGGGTAAATCCCAGCCAACAAACCGCTCAGTACGGCCACGCCCAACAATCCGCCAAGGTGCAGCGGGTTGGTCAGGTTGAACGCCAACTGCTTGTCCACCAAGGTGTTGAAGAAGGGGATGGCCAGTTTCAGCATGGCGAAAGCAAGCACGCAGGCCAACAGTGAGGTCAACAATGCCTCGCCCATGAACTGCCCCGCCAGCGACCCCCTGCCAGCGCCCACCACCTTGCGCACGCCCACCTCCCGGCGGCGGTTTTCGGAGCGGGCCGTGGTGAGGTTCATGTAGTTGAAACAGGCAATGAGCAGGATGAACGCAGCGATGAGGCTGAACAATTTGACCAGTAGGATTCGGCCCCTGCCTGTTTGGCGGCCTTCTTTGAATTCGCTCCGCAAATGCCAATCGTTCAGTGCAAACAGCAGGGGCTTGGCGGAGGCCGTCGGGGATTTGGCCTTTACAAAGCCATGAATTTTGCGGTTGAC
Source organism: Saprospiraceae bacterium (assembly GCA_020848965.1). Lineage (GTDB taxonomy): Bacteria > Bacteroidota > Bacteroidia > Chitinophagales > Saprospiraceae > UBA6168. The sequence continues at coordinate 5,854 of JADLHE010000040.1, read as the reverse complement.
CACTACCGAGTCGGTTGCGGAATTGAGCAGCACGAAGGTCTGCACGCCATTGGTGTTCCAAGTGTTCCACCAATCGTTTTCCTTTTCAAAAATGCGGAAAGAGGCCAGCCACTCGAACTTCAACGTGGAGTTGGCAGGTGGGTTTTTCATCACGCCAGCCACTTTGAACTCATCCCGATTGTTGACTTTTAGCAGCTTGCCCACGGCAGGTTCTTTTCCGAAAAACTTCTCGGCCATGCGCTCGGTGATGAGGAGTGTATTTGTTTCGAGCAGCGCTGTTTTGGGGTCGCCTTCCACGAGCGGGAAGGTCATGATGTCCAAGAACGAGGAGTCGGCAAGGTAGCCCTGCTCGAAGCTGATTTTTTCACCTAACGAAAATGCGTAGGACGTCTCCCAACTAAGCCGGGCCGATTTGGCTATTTCTGGGATTTCCGCCTTCACAGCCCCAGCGAAAATGCCCGGCAAGGAGGCAAACGTGAAGGTCTTCCCATCGAAGGTCTGGTTCGACATCACCTGAAAGATGCGGTCGCCTTTTTCGTGGAAACCGTCGTAGGTGATTTCGTCGTATGCCCAGAGCAGTATCAGGGCAGCGCAGGCCACGCCCACCGCCAGCCCAGCGATGTTGAGGAAGCTAAACGACTTGTGCTTCAAAAGGCGTCGAAAAGCAATTTTAAGGTGGTTGGTAAACATGAGTTTGTGGTTTTTAGCACAGTATGCCAGACCGTGCTTTTGTATTTTCCAAGTTTCCGAGGTTACTTTTTTTGCGGAAACATAGACTGTTTGCCTTTTGGGGGCAGTCCGTGTTTCGGCGGCGGAAGCACGGACTGCCAGTCCGTGTTACTCGCTGCGCAACGACTTCACCGGGTTCGCCCTCGCTGCCCAGAAGGTCTGCGAAACGACCGTGAACAGCCCGATGGCCAGGAGTATGGCAATACCGCTCCCCAGCATCACCGGGCCGACCGTTATGCGCATCAGGAAGTTGTTGAGCCACTGGTTTGCGGCGAACACCGTGAGCGGCACGGCCAGTATGATGGCGATACCCAAGAGCAGCAGGAATCCTTTCGACAATTGCCAAACAAGGCTGCGCTCGCTGGCCCCCAATACCTTTCGGATACCCACCTCCTTTACTTTGCCTTCCACCGTGTAAACCACCATGCCGAGCAGTCCCAAGCAAGCTATGATGATGGTCAAAAAGCCCACAAAACCGATGATGCTCGACCCCATGCGGAAGAACTTGGCCATGTTGTACACCCGCTCCTCGACATAGCTGCCGTACCAGTCTTTTTGCGGGGCAAGGCTTTCCCAAACCGCCTTGACGGAAGCCAGCGCCGCCTGTTCGTTGTCGTCGCTCAGGCGCACGTAGGCGTTGTAGGCGTTGGCGCTTTTGTTGCGGAGCAAAAAAGGCTTGATGGGCGAGAACCAGATATTGTCGTGGTGAAAATCCTTGGCTACGCCGATGATGGCGAGCGAACTGCTGTCCACCCTGATGAACTGGCCAAGTGCGGCCTCCGGCGAGACAAACCCCATCTGTTTGGTGGCGGTCTCGTTGACGATAGCGAACTGCTCGGTGGGGGTGTGGTTGTCTTCGGGGAAGTTTTTGCCAGCGACCAACGGTATTTCCATGTTGGCCAAGAAGTTTTGGCTTACAAAGGATTGGCTTACCTGCATGGAATCCTTGCGGTCGTTGTAGTGGGCCATTTCATCGTTGTTCTCACCTGCAAGGATGGCCATACTGGTTGACGAAACGGATTCCACACCTTTTAACTGCGCTATTTTTTGCTGAAAAAGGTCGTAGTTGACGCCCTGCAACTGCACACTGAGCACATTGTGGATGTTCTGACCAAGGTCGGCATGGAGCACGTGGTTTTGTTGCTTCAAGACAATGATGACCGCCAAAATGAAGACCAGCGACAAGGTAAATTGCACCGTCACCAGCACCTTGCGAAGCCCAACACGGGAAAACAATTTGACATTCTGCAACTGTTGGATGGCTTGCAAGGGTTGAAAGCCTGCGATATTGAGAGCAGGCACAATGCCCGCCACCAAGCCGACCACCAAGCTGAACCCAAAGAAAATCAGGTAGTTATCAAGCGAATGTTCAAGATTGAAAATCTGGGAAACAAAGGGGTCGAGGTTGTAAAACGAGGGAACCAAAAACTGCAACAAACCAACAGCCACCACAAATGCGGCGAATGAAATCAACAGGGCTTCGCCCAAAAACTGCTTCGCAATGTCTCCGTTCCCAGCCCCGATGACCTTTCGCACGCCGATTTCCCGTGCCCGCTTGATGCTGCGAGCCAGCGAGAGGTTCATGTAGTTGAAACAGGCCGACAGCATGATGATGAGTCCCAGTGCCATCAAGAAATAAAGCACGATATGTGGCGTGCCTACCCCGATTTCATTGCTAAGGTCACGGCTCGGCATCACTTCGGTCAGCACTTGCGACTGGAAAAGATAGTGCAGTTTTTCGCTGCGGGCGCTGTATGCCGATGTTTGCGAAGCAAGTGCTTGGTCGAGCATGGCACGGCTGCCATTTTTCGACAACAGCACATAAGTTAGCCCACGCCATATCTGGTCATAGCCGTCAATCGCCACGCCCGCCAGTTCCTCCTTGCTCATGTTCTTGAACGTGGGGTACGACATCAAGTAGTCGAAACGGATGTGGGAGCGGTGTGGCGGGTCAGGCATGATGCCCGTTACGTTGAACTCGCCCAAGTCCCCCACTTCCACTGTTTCTCCAAGTGCCGGGCCGCCGGAAAACAGCCTATTTGCTGCGGTTTCGGTCAAGACGAGTGATTTCGGTTGAGTGAGTGCTGTTGACTGGTCGCCTTCCTTCCAGCCGAAGCTGAAAATATTGAGAAAAGCCTGTTCCACGGCATAGCCGCCATTTTCATTAGAGACCAGTTTTTCACCAATTTTGAAATCCTTCTCCAAATCAACGATGTGCGTCCCCATTTCGATGAACGGCGATTGAGCTTGCAACGGCTCCAGCAGCGACAGCGGACAGGTTGCATGGCTTGCCTTTTGGAGGGGGGTGTTCTTGTCGGCCTCCGCCGAAATGACCCGGTAAATCCGGTCGCCATTTTCATGAAACTCGTCGTAGCCATACTGGTCACGCACGGCCATGATGACCAACATACACACGGCCATGCTGGTGGCCAACCCGAAGATGTTCAGCGCCGAGAATTGCTTGTTTTTAAGCAGTTGCCGCAGGGCGATTTTGAAATAGTTTTGAAACATGGCTGTGATGGAAATTGGGAAATTGGGAAATTGGAAATTAGGAAATTGGGGGGGGTGCGTCACACTAATTACTTCCGTGAATCTTCGATTCCCCCAATTTCTTCAATTTCCAATTTCATTTTTTTCATTCGCTCCGCAATGACTTCACCGGGTTCGCCAGTGCCGCTTTTATGCTCTGAAAACTGACCGTCAGGAACGCTACCACCAAAGCCACCAATCCAGCTATGGCAAACACCGACCAGCCCATTTCAATGCGGAAGGCATAGTTTTCGAGCCATTTTTTCAAAAAATAAAAGGAAAGCGGCACGGCCATCACGAAGCCCACCAGCACCAGCAGCAGGAACTCCCGGTTCAGCAAGCCAATGACGGAGGCCATCGAAGCGCCAAGCACTTTTCGGATGCCGATTTCCTTCGTGCGCCGCACGGCCATGAACGTTGCCAGACCGAACAGCCCCAGACAGGAAATGAAGATGGCAATGACCGTGGCAAGATTGATGAACTTGGCCAAGGTGAGGTCGGCTTGGTAAATGTCAGCTAACATTTCATCGTAAAACTTTGGTTCAAACGGCTCGTCGGGATAGGCCACTTGCCACGCTGCCTCCATTTTTTTCAGCACGGGCTGCCAGTCGCCGGGTCGGGCACTTGCCAATCGTACGTTCAGCGTACCAGCATCAGCGGGATTGTGAACGAGCGAAATAGGCTGGAACCCCTCGTTAAAACTGGCAGAGTGGAAGTCGGCCACCACACCCATGATTTGCCGTTGTTCATTGGGCAGGCCCTCGCCCTGTATTTCCTCGATGAACTGGCCCACTGCGGCCTGTGGGTTGACAAAGCCAAAGGACTTGACGGCAGTCTCGTTCAAGACGTAGCGGCTGGAGGAGTCGGTATTGGTGAGGAAGCGGCCTGCGACCAGTTTGAGTTGGTACAGGCTCGGCAGGGTTTCATCCACGTTTTTATGGTAAAGTTCCACGTCGTGCTTGGTGCCGCTTTCGCCCAAACGGGTATAGGTACTGCTCGAAAAATTGTTGGTGAGCGGTGCATCGCCCAATGCAACTCGCTGTATTTCAGGCATTTGCCGAAGTGTTTCGGCCAAAACATTGAGCTTGCCCTTCATGGAGGCATCCCGCCCGGCGCCCATAGGCTCTTCCATCGTCAGCACCGCCCGACGGTCGAAGCCGAGGTCGCTGTGGCGCATGAAATTGAGCTGTTTGCCCACCACCAGCGCCCCGATAATGAACACCTGTGCAATGAAAAACTGGAACACAATCAGCCCACGGCGAAGGTTGCCGCTGGCGGTGCGGCCTTGGCTTTGCCCCGCAAAATCGCCACGGAGCAGCGAAACGGGCTGAGAACGGGACGCCAACCAACCGGGATACAGCCCTGCGAAAAGGCTGACCAGCACTATCAACCCCGCCAGGAACGCCGTTGTCCGCCGCCAATCGGCGTATTTCAGCACGTCTTCTGGTAGGTCGTTTTTGAAAAAATCGAAGGCAAAATGCGTGACCCCCACGGCCAGCAAAGCGGCCAAGCTGCAAACCACCATGGTATCCACCAAGAAGCTGCCGACGATGCCTTTGCGTTGGCCGCCGAGCGTTTTTCGGATGCCGATTTCACGGGCACGGGTAGGTATCTGCGCCGTGCTCAGGTTCACGTAGTTGATGCAGGCCAGCAGCAGCAGGAACAGTGCGACGGCACCCAGCACCCGCAGCACTTTGGGGTTGGCGGAGCGGATGTGGCTACCGAACTGGTCGGCAAAATGCACCTTGCCCAGCGGCTGCAACTCGTGCCTGCGGCTAATTCCATGTTCACTGAGTTGTGCCCCGCCTTTTTCCTCGGAAACCTTGTTGATGGACTGTTGAATAGCGGCAATATCTGTCCCATTGCGGAGCACGACCCAAAGTTGCTCGTTGGAACTGACGCCGCCCCAACGGTTGCCTTGGGGTTCCCCGATAGTCGTCAATTCCTTTTCGATGAAAGTGGTGGGCGTTTCAGAATCTGCCACCACGCCCACCACTTTTGCGTTTACGGTGTCCCTGAAACCGATGTATTTCACGGTTTTGCCCAATACTTCCTCAGGCGTGTGCCTTGGGAAATACTGCTCTGCACGGCTACGTGTCAGTACTACCTCATCGGGCTGGGTGAGCGCCTTGGCCGCCGAGCCTGCCAGCCATTTGCAGGGCACAAGGCTGAAATAATCGGGTGTGGTCTTGGCGATTTCACGCACATTTTTGAAGCCACTTTTTGCGCCCTCCGGCATCACCAGCAAGGCGAAGGTTGAGTGTATCGGCACTGCCTTTTCAACGCCAGCCACATCTTCCGCTACGTCCCAGAGTGGCTGCGGGCAGCCAGGGTTGGTGCCTTCCTGATTGTCAACGCCCTTGAAATAGGAGACTACCCGATGGATGTTCGAGGCATTGGGAATAGCCTTGTCGAAGCTGTTCTCAAAGTCCATGTACTGCCAAATCACCCATGCAGCACTGATGCCGATGGTCAGCCCGGCCACGTGCAAGGCAGTGAAAAGGCGGTTGCGCCAAAGGTTGCGCAAGGTCATTTTGATGTGGTGTGTTAGCATGACTTTTCAATTGAGAATTGAGAATTGAAGCAGCAAAAGCAT
>JADLHE010000039.1 GCA_020848965.1 Saprospiraceae bacterium | reverse complement strand
TGCGAAATCAACACCTTTCCGCTCCTGCACCAATTGGCCGCTTAGGTTGTAAATCGAAATATCGGCGTTGACCTTGGCCTGGGTGTTGATACGGACGTAGAAAGACTGCCCCATTTTCACAGGATTCGGGCCAATGCTCCAAGTTTCGTTGTTTTTCAAATCGGAGGTATCGTTGATGAGTTGTCCGGTCTTGAAAATCTTTTGAGCCGTAAAGCCAGAGCAAGTGGAGTATTCGTTGAAGGCCCAGACTTTCCAGAGGTAGGTCTTGTTGGGCTGCAAATTGGTAATGGTGGCGCTGTTCGTATTGACGATATAGCGGTTGATGGTGCCGGAATTGCTGATTTCAATGAAATATTTATCGGCACCTGCCACTGCCGTCCACTCCAGCGGCACGGCATTATAGGTTGGTATCAACTCTTGAGATTGCGGGCTGACAATGGTTGGAGGCGGTCCAACAATGGCAGTCGTAGGTGTATAGTTGGGGCGTACATAGTTCCGGCTAGAACTGAAGAGGCTGTTGTGGATAGCCTCTTTTTGGTCGTCGGTGAAGTGGTATGCGTCGCAACCATAGACATAGTTCATAAAGTTGAAAATGTCTGGCGAAAGCAGTTGACCATTAGGGTCTTTGGCGTTTTTGGTGTAAGAGCAGTTGTTGTTGGGGAACATATAGTCGGCGGGCGTATCGCAGATGCAGTCGCCGCCACAGTTATTTCCGCTGCAATTTGTGCCGTTCACCTTTTCATTTGGCATACCATCGGGCGAGAAGTTACCGACGGGGTTGCCATGCAAAACGGGGTCCCAGCCACCACTCGACTCCCAGCCGTAAAAGGTGTGGTTCAGGCTGAAAAAGTGGCCAACCTCGTGGGTGGCAACCAGTTTTTCGCCAGCCGAGCCTTCCCTTAGCACTACCCAATCGTTGCCTTGGGGGCCAGGCCCTGGTTGGTAGTAGCCCAGTACCAAGCCATCCGGCTCGATTTCGTTCACCAAGAAGATGTTCACAGCATTGTACACCATATAGCTTTTCAATGCAGCGGAGCCAGCGAATGAAAGCGGGTCGCTATAAACATCGTCATCGTTGATGTACTTGAATTCCTTGATATAGAACTGAATGTCTTGGTCGGCGTAGTTTTGGTTGAGCAGGCAGAGGGCGTTGAAGCCGGCCTTTTCGGAGGTGCGACCCGTGCCGTCAAAGCGGGCCACTAAAAAAAAGCGGACGGGCACATAGGTGATGGCACCCCTTTCATGCACGAAGTCCTGCATTTCATGGCGGTTTGCAAGCATTTGCTCCATGATTTGTTTGCCTTCGGCAATGCCTACACCACATTTGTTTTGAGCATGGGACGTTGCCAGTGCAAGCACGGAAAAGCCAACGGACATGCACCAAGCCTTGATTTTAATCGTCATTTTCTGAGTTTTGAATTTGCGTTAATTACGTCCACAAAGTTAAGAAAAAAACATGCCTAGAACTTGTCTTTGCGCTGTCAATTTTGGTTTGTGCATATAGAAAAGTCATACATTTGCGCCGCCTTTCAAAAAAGGCGATTTTTAGCCATTAACAATTGTTCTATGGTTGATGAATTGTTCGAGTCTATAAGGGTATTCTCTGCCCCACGAATCAGAGCGCATTCAATACACTTATAAACTTCCTCAACCCTTATCAGCCCTTATCAAATTAAAAATGAGCAAAGTAACCGTAATCGGGGCAGGCAATGTTGGTGCAACCTGTGCCAACGTCATCGCCCACAAAGACATCGTCAACGAAGTAGTCCTGATTGACCTCGTTGGCAACCTTGCCAAAGGCAAAGCCCTTGATACTTGGCAGCAAGCTCCCATTGACAATTACAGCACCTACCTCAGCGGCGGCGACGACTATGCGGCCACCGAGGGCAGTGAAATCGTGGTGGTGACGGCTGGCGTTCCCCGCAAACCTGGCATGAGCCGTGACGACCTCATTTCTACCAACGCCCGCATCGTTGGCTCGGTGACGGAGAACATCATGAAGTACAGCAAAGACCCCATCATCATTGTGGTGTCCAACCCGCTCGACGTGATGACTTTGGCCTGCTGGCGTGCTTCCGGCCTCGATTCTTCCAAGGTTTTCGGCATGGCTGGTATCCTCGACACCGCCCGCTACCGTGCTTTCTTGGCTACCGCAATCGGCTGTTCTCCAAAGGACATTCAAGCGCTGCTAATGGGCGGCCACGGTGACACCATGGTTCCGCTGCCTCGCTACACCACCGTTGCTGGCATTCCCGTTACGGAGTTGATTGGCAAGGAAGAGCTCGACGCCATCGTTCACCGCACCGCTGTTGGTGGTGGAGAATTGGTGCAATTGATGGGCACTTCGGCTTGGTACGCACCCGGTGCTGCTGCTGCGCAAATGGTGGAGGCTATCGTGCGTGATGAGAAGCGCATTTTCCCGGTTTGTGCCAAATTGGACGGCCAGTATGGTTTGAACGATATTTTCTTGGGCGTGCCTGTGGTACTCGGCAAGAAGGGCATCGAGAAAATCATCGAAGTGAAGCTGAACGAAGAAGAGCAGGCATTGCTGAATGGCTCGGCTGCTGCCGTGAAGTCGGTAATTGATGTCTTCAACAATATGCAGCTCTGATAAAGCGCTGTATTTTTGAAAATAAAAACCCCGTTGGACGCTGTCGTTCCAACGGGGTTTCCTTTTTCAGGTAAAGGCCGTTATTGGAAAATCACTTTTTCCAAGAATTCAAAACCATCGCATTTTAACTTGACGATATGGGTGCCCTTCGCTGCTATTTTCGTTTTGTCGAAACGAATGGTTTGGTTGCCACTTTTTAATGGCCCATTGTAAAGCTTTGTGACCAGCCTGCCATTCATGTCGTAGAGTTCAATGTTGGCGTTCTGTTGTTCTTTGACGAGTTCAATGGCCACGACCGCCGATTCGGTAATGATGCTGGGTGCAATCGTCATTCTGTTTTCCAATTCGCCGCTCTGTATGATAGATGGCGACTCCTCGGTAATCTCGTTCGTTCCCCAGACATTGATGGGCAAATACTTGCTTCCTTCTTTTTTCCAGATGATGCCAACGACTTCGTAGTCATGGCCTTGGATTTCGTCCAATTCCAGTTCAAAATTCAGGTCAAATTCTTGGTCTTGGTTGATATTGCCATTGAAAATCGGCTGGCCAAAAGTCTCGTCCGTGAAAGATGCACGTAGCAGTTTCTGATGAACGGCGTTGTTGCCAATGCTGGCCTGAAAGGCGGTCACGTTGTTTTCCAATAGGTAAATGCCCAATGAATACTCGCCTTCGCCGGTTTCAAAAAACTTGACCTTGGCAGCCACTTTCAGCAATCCCTCGGCGAATTTTGGTTCAAAACCACAGTTAGCAACTGGTGCTTGCAGGAAGTTCGCATCAATCTGCTCTTTGACCGAGGTCAATTTTGCCGCAGAATTACCAGAGCTTACACCTTGGTCAGCATCGTTCAAAAAGAACCTCGGTTGAAAGCCGCCTCCTAGGTTGTTTGTGATTTCCGTTGCCGCATCAATGGATAGGTTGCCATCGTAATGGGCAGCAATGTAAACGGCCTTGTCGCCGTTTTGCTCAATGGCATTTTTGAAGAAGTTCCAGCCCCAAGTGCCGCAGTATGGGCACCAATCGGCGGTTCGTTTGGTCAGCAGTGTCCGTTGTTGGAATTCCACTTGTTGGGCGATGCCCCTTACAAGGAATAAAACGGCAATCAATACGGTGAAGTAATGCTTTTTCATGCTCAGGAATTTTGATTTTAAGCGAATGGTCTTGTTAGTATGATAATTGGAAAAGACTAGGTTAGTAGCTTGGAATCGGATTGGTTGCCTTGCAAAAATACTGCCTGAATATAGGATTTTGTTTCATGGGTGATTTTAAAACGCTCATCCATTCTGTATCCAACAATCCAAGCAATTTCACCACCGCTTTCGAGTACCCAAACCCGTTCTTTTTCAAACCTCGACAGTTTTTGATTCGAGAAATAGTCTTGCAGTTTTTGCCGTTTGCCCTCCATGCCAATGGGGCAGAACCAATCGCCCGGCTGCCAATGCCGAATGGTGATGGGGAGCCGCAGTTTATCGGCATCGAGCCAAGCAGAATCGGCGCTTTGGCCGAAATCCAAAGGTACGCTATCTTTTACTTGAAAGGTGAGGCTGTCGCCATTTGGCAAATGAACTGCAAAATCGGGCAGGGCTTCCAACATGAGTGTTTCCCTTTCGACTTGCTCAAATGATACCACCAAAAAGGAACGGTCAACCAAGAGCCGGGCGCTTGGCGTTTGGAAGAGATTCCCAGTTTGTTGATTATCAGCCGTTAATATCTGCTCAATTTGGTCTTTATTGAAGCCGTAGGGCTTCAGCGTTTCATAAAGCACGGAGGCTGGGGCTGGGTAGGTCAGCAATTTTTCAAGGTCAATTTTCAGTTTGCCCTCTGTTTTGGCCACTACCTGCTGCTGAATTTGCTGAACCGCAAAATCATAGAGTTGCTCCGCTGCCGCCAATCTTTTGATGTTTTCGGCTGCCGTTCGCTGGAAGCTTGGGTTTATCTTTTCAAAAACCGGGACGACCTGGTGCCGAATCAAATTCCGATTGTACTTGTCGGTTTGGTTGGAGGCGTCTTCCCTGAATGCGATATTGTTGGCAGCGGCATATGAGAGGATTTCCTTCTTGGTGGCAAATAGCATGGGGCGGATGATGGACCCATTTCGGGCAGGGATGCCGTGCAAGCCCCGGATGCCGCAGCCTTTCGTGAAATTGTAAAACAAGGTTTCGATGCTGTCATCCAAATGGTGGGCCGTCGCAATTTGCTGGCAATCAGCTGTTTGTAAGGTAGTTTTCAACCATTGATAGCGCAAGTCCCTGGCCGCAACCTGAATGGAAAGCTTGTTTTTTTGTGCAAAGTCCAGCGTGTCAAATTTGACGGAATAAAACGTCACGTCGTTCGCTTGGCACCAGTTTTTTACAAAAAGTTCGTCCTGGTCTGAATCCTCGCCTCGCAATTGGAAATTGCAATGTGCTACCGCAAACCGCAAGCCTGCTGCATGAAACAGGTGGCAAAGCACCATTGAATCCACGCCGCCACTGGTAGCGACGAGTGTTTTTGAGCCTTGCTCAATGAACGAACTGGATGCAATATGACTCAGGAACCGCTGCAGCATGGCCGTAAAGTTATGACAGCCATGCATTGCGGAGCAGCAAAAAAAACGGGACAGGCTTGTGGCCCATCCCGTTTGCGTTTCATATTACATGCGAGGCAATTACTTGGCAGTTACCCGCACGTCAATTCGGCGGTTCTTAGCTTTGTTTTCCTCTGTGTCGTTCGGTGCTACTGGGTGCTGGTCGCCGTAGCCTTCTGCATCCAACCTTGTAGGTTCAATTCCCAAGGCAACAAGCGTAGCTTTTACAGCAGTTGCACGCTCCATGGACAGCTTCATATTGGATTCTTTGTTTCCAACATTGTCTGTGTAGCCACCGACTTTCAGCTTCACATTTGGGTAGCATTTTAGGATTTCTGCGATGTTGCCAAGCTGTTCGGCTGATTTGGTCATGTCAAGCTGCGCACTGCCCGTCTGGAAAGTAAGGCGGTCGAAAGAGAACCAAGTTGTTTTGTCAACTGGCTTCGCTTTATCGTCAATGAAAGCCACCAGATTGTTTTCCATCCCTTTTTCAGGAATGTTCAACTCAACGCCGCAAGCCAGTTTTTTCCTGAACAGCGCACCGAGGTCGGATGCTGCATCAGTTACGGTTTCAGCCGCATTGCTGACGGCAGCACCGGTGCTATCAACCGCATTTTCAACAACTTCTGTGGTGTTTTCTACTGCTTCTTTTACTTCACCTTTGCAGCCTTTCCAGAAATAGACCAAAGCAGCAATACCAAGCAGGCCAATCAACCAAGGCCACCAATTCATGCCACCAGTAGATGGCGCTTCTGGCATACTGGCCGATGGGGTGGAAATGCCCGAACCAAAGCCCAACAAGCTGCCCATGCCTGCAGGCAATGCGCTCATGATGCTGCTTTTCTGGCTGCCCAGCAAAGAGGCCAAGCCCGATGCGTTCAAGCCTTCGTTTTTGATTTTACGGCTGAAATAACCCATGAGGAGTGGGCCAGCGAGGCCAAGCAGAGAAGAAGTAGAGCTTTTCTTTACGCCAGCAAAGCTGCTGACGAGGTCAAGAATGCCACCTACTTTGCCACCAAAAAGATTGCCCATCAAGCTGCCTGCGATGTCCTTTGGGTCGCCGTGGGCGAGGTTGCCACCACCAATCAAGCCGCCAAGGTTGTCGAGGAAGCCCGCATTGCGGTTGTCGCTGAGCATGTTGAAAATGCCACTAAATCCACTTGAATCAGTGGATTTGCTGACCAAACCACCAAGAAGGGTGGGGAGAAGAGCACCAATCGCTTTGCTTATGCCGCCTTCGCTTTCTCCTAAGTGGCTAGCAGCACTGGAAATGATTTGATTGGTGACCATTCCTTTTAGGTCGTCTAGAATGTTTGCCATGATTGTGTTGGAATTTTGATTTGTGAACAAATAAGAAAATGGTTTGAATCAAAACTGATTCTTGCATTTCTATTTCTTAATTTTTGAACCGATTGTATTTGAGTGGAATAAGGACGGAGGAAAGGCTTTGCCGTCACATCAATGGAAATATTGAGTGGGTAATTTTGCGCAAAGATGTAGAAATATATTGTTAACCTAATACAGTTGCGGTAATTTTTAATTTTAATATGGCGATTTGTTAAATTTACATAGGGTTTGAAACAACGAAACTTTAGCTCAGCCCTACCAATATGCCTACCCCAACCACATAAATTGATAGGAACAAGATGGCCATTTTTTGCTCCCGTTTTTTCAAACGAATCAAGTCTAACTCCTTTTTCTTGAAGCGGCTCAACATGTTCCCGGTCAGTATCAATTGGAACATGACGGCCGCTATCAGGCCAAAGGCCAACAAATAGATTTTGTCCATCAGCACCATGTAACCAACGTCGGGCAAGGCATCGGAATAGCTCTGCTGCAAGAAAACCGCCGTGAGCAAGCTACCAACTGGCAGGCTGATTCTGGCGTCCACATAACTTGGAAAGAACAGCAAGGCACCCAAAGCGGCTAGTATAACTATGGTAAGTGGAAGCAACAATTTCAAGGCAAAATAGCTGACGGGTCTGCTGATGGTGAACCGAAAAACAAAATCCGAGAAATTGGTGGCAGGATAGTCGGGATTGCCAAAATCGGTTCCATAGTTGTGCATTTTGGAAATGAGGTCGGAGCCTAGAATGTCCCAACCTGCCAAAGTGAGTTCCTTTCTAAAATAAATGGGCGCAGAGGTCGTGTCTTTCACAAAAATCAGCGCATCGGCGGGGTGGTCTGGGTGCTCGATATGGATTTCCAGCAAGTGCTTGTCCAAAGGGAAATCTTCCAACTCGAAGGGGTGGAAAAATCGCCCTTCCACCCGATAGCCTTGGTAATTCCAGCCGCCGTCCAAGGTGATGATAGTGTCTTCAAACGGTTCTTGGGTCATGCCCCATTTCTCAACCATGTTGACGAACTCCATGCCCGTGGGGTCAATATCGCCCTTCCATTTGAACCAGATATAGAAATCCGCATAGAAACTGTGCTCATCCAAGTTGAGGTCGTAGAGGTTCATCATATAAACCCCGGTATAAACCTTTTGTGGCTCCGCAATAGCCAGTAGCGGCAACAGTAAAGCAAGCCAAATAAGCAGTTTGGATTTCCGTTTCATCTTCCAAAAAACGCTTAATCGTTCAATTTTAGCAGTTTCCAAACCGAAAGGGTTTCATCCATTTTTACTTGGATAAAGAACAAGCCAGTTGGCAAATCGTGGATGTCCAAATTAATGGAGTCTTTTTGCGAAGCAAGGTGTTTGCCCGTTCGGATGGTCTTGCCAGTTGGGTCGCTGATTTGGTATTCAATTGGTTTTGAGGCACTTAAATCAAACTTCAAGGAAACAGTCTGGCTCGCCGGATTGGGATAAACGATGATATTATCCTCGTTTTTAGGATTTGGGTTCACGATACTGACGCCATTTTCAGTGACTACAATCGTATCCAAGGCGATGCTGTTGCAGCCATCTTGCCCCTTTGCGACCAAACTGACCACGTAAATGCCTGCCTCCAAATAGGTATGGCTTGGGTTACTGGCAGCGCTGCCCGTTCCATCGCCAAAGTTCCAATCGAGGCTGGCAATATTGCCAAGGCTTGTGTTCGTGAATTGAACAGTTTGGTTGTTGAGTAGGTCAACTGTGTTCAAAGAGGCATCGAAGGAAGCGGTCGGGGCCAAACCACCTGCATTTACAGGCACTTCTACCATGGTGCGCTCGCAGGTTTCTGGTACCTCAATCAGCCAATCGTAGAAATAGAAATAGCTGTTGTCCAGTTTGGTAGAGCCTTTGATGGTCACGAATCCGGGTTGCTCCAATGGGAAGTTGATGCCTTCGGGGTTCATGTAAAGTGGCTTGCCACCTTGTTTTACGATACGGTAGCCAGTTCCTTTCGGAACCTCCCAATTCAAGACAAATTCGAATTCGCCGACTTGGCTCACGCTGGCAATTTTCATTTCCAACTGCTCACCGAATTTGTCCAGCAGCACAAACTGCCTCAATCCGGTTGCCTCCGCAAAAACTTTGACCGACTTCAACAAAAAAGCTTGCTCCACATCAAAAATCAAGCCTTCTTCTTCGTCGGAAATGGCTTGAATAGCTTCGTTTTTGTCTGAGACACCAGCCGAAATCAAATAGGCCGCCTCGGCATAGAAGGTATCTGCTTCGTTCAAAATGGGCGTTGTGAATGCCATCCCTTGTCCTACCAAATTGCCGCCATAAGGTGCATTGTACCATTTTACTTCGGCCCGGCCCGTGCCGCTATATTCCGCACGCAGCAGGGCCGAACTGCCTTCGCAAGTGCTGCCGCTGCCTTCAACGTTGGCCAGCAAACGCTTCCGGTCAATTACCTTGACATTCGTTTCCATGGCATTGTTTAGTGCCCGCTCGTCTGTTTGCCCATTCGGTGCGGAGACCCTCACCGTGATTCGGTGGTCGCCGGACGGCACAAACAAGGTCGGCAATTGAAACACGGCACGTTCTTTTTGTGCCAAATTGCCGTACCAAGTCATGGAATTGCCCACGCCATTTACATCGTAATCAATTTGAAACTGCGTCAAAGTCGCTGTCCCGCTGTTTTCAACCCGGATGGTCGGGGTTACTTCCTCTTCGCATGCATTTTGGGGAACCTCCAAGCCGATTATCATCACGTCATTTTCCACATAAGGTGAAACGGGCTGGTTACCTTGTGCGACCAGGTAATTGAATGCCTCCAAAACATTGATGATGCCCATGCCATAGGTATTGTCCTCACCGGGGAAGCCGAGGTCGGTGGCGGTGTAGTACAAGGCCAGTTTTATGTCTTTGCCTGTCAGGTAAGGAAAAGCTTCTTTCAAAAGCAGAACAGCCCCGGAAACGTGGGGCGATGCCATGGAAGTACCGCTCAGCAGGCCGTAGCCTCCGCCATTTGGCAAGCAAGAACGAACATCCACGCCCGGTGCGGAAACCTCCGGCTTGATAACCAAAGAGCTATCATTTGCAGGGCAATGCGATGGGCCACGGCTGGAGAAACCAGCAATGGGGAGGCTGGTCGTATTGCCGTTTACGGCGCCAATCGTGAAGGAGTTCACATAGTTGAGGTTGACGTTGTGCGGAGGCGTAATGGTGCTGGCACCGGGGCCTTCGTTTCCAGCGGAGAAAATAACGGCAATGCCCGCCGCTTCCATCGCTTCCAAAAGCGGCACATAGACACTGTAACAATCTATGGTATCAAGTCCGGGGTCGTACCATGAATTATTGATGACGTCGGGCATATCTTCCGTGGTGGCAGGGTTGCCGTCTGGGTCGAGGGACCACTGGAAAGTGGCCAGCCAATGCTCCGTTCCACCATCGCAGACAATGGAGGCAGCACCCATCCATTGGGCGTTGAACGCCACGCCAATCGTATCGTTGGTTTCCCGTTCCAAGCCCAGTATCGTACCGCAAACATGCGTTCCGTGAAATTGGCAATCGAAAGCTTCCACATTGGCTTTCTGGGCATTGGCGTTGGCATCGTAATCGAAAAAAGCCTGTTCGGCAGGAACCATATTGCCCCGGTAAGTAGTCGCCAAGGCTGGGGCAGTGGGGTCAACGCCCGTGTCGTTCTTCAAGGCGATTTGGCCGTAGCCCGTATAGCCCATTGCCCAAAGCGCAGGGGCGTTGATGGCGCTGATGCCTTTTTCCCTTGCATTCGGGGAAATGGGCGGGGCGGGAGCGGCGGTCACTTTTTCCAAACCAAGCTGGCCGTTCAGGCCAATCCATGCCACTTCTGGCAGTCGGCTCAGGTAGTTGATCAGTTCGTTTTTTTGCTTCGCAACAATGACGTTCGCCACCCAAAAGCTATGCACGGAGCCACTGATGGCATAAGGCGATTGCGCTATTTCTGTCAATAAACTGGTTTGGCTGGTCTTGGCCTTGGCTTTCAAGGCTTCAATCACCGTCTTGGAGCGCTCGGAGGGCAAAGCTCTTTTTGCAGACAATTCGGCATCCAATCCTGCTAGGTCAACTTGGTCGTAAAGCACCACATGGACGTCGTGGAACTCGTTCGGGGCGCTTGCCATCCGTTCCAGCAGCTTCTTGGAAATCTTGTCGGGGTTCCATTTTTGCGCAGCAAGGAAAACAGGGCTGAACAAAGCTGCGAAGGTCAAAAAGGTGTAGATAATTTTTTTCATAACAGGATTGAATAGTGTGGTAGCTAAATGCTGGAAATCAAAAATGGTTGTTTAACTGGCATGGAAGAAATGAGAGGGCGGTGAGTCAAAGGTAATTGCTCGAAGGCAATTTGAGCGACCCCTAAGCCTATTTTGTGCGCTTGCACGACGAAACTTGTAGCGACAACCAACCAAAACCTCGTTGCTGCCTTACTTTGGGTTAATTTTGGGCAAAGCAAACACAAGTTTTGCCCCATCCCAGCAGTTAAGTAGCTTTGCCACTCGATTGCGGATTGGGCTTCCGAGGAATCGCCCCATCCGCCATTGCAAATCTGAAATTTATTGCCGTGTCTGTAAAAGTCCAACACCTGACGAAAGAATATGGCCCGCAGAAGGCCGTGAACGATGTCAGTTTTGAAGCAAAAAAAGGCGAAGTGCTCGGCTTCCTTGGCCCCAACGGGGCGGGCAAGAGCACAACTATGAAGATTTTGACCTGCTTTATCCCGCAAACAGCGGGCAAGGCCGAAGTCTGTGGCTACGATGTGGAGAAAGACCCCTTGGAGGTGCGCCGCCGCATTGGTTATTTGCCGGAGCACAACCCCCTGTACACGGATATGTACGTGAAGGAATACCTGGGCTTCGTTGCGAAGCTGCACAAGATACCCAAGGTAAGCAAAAGGGTGGCGGAGATGATAGAATTGACGGGGCTTGGCAAAGAGCAACATAAACTAATCAGCTCATTGTCAAAAGGTTATCGGCAACGGGTGGGCCTCTCGCAAGCCATGCTCCACGACCCCGAAGTGCTGATTCTGGATGAGCCAACGAGCGGCCTCGACCCCAACCAATTGGTGGAAATACGTAGTGTCATCAAGCATTTGGGCGAGGAGAAAACCGTGATATTCAGCACGCACATCATGCAGGAGGTGCAGGCGCTTTGCGATAGGGTGCTCATCATCAACAAGGGCAAAATCGTGGCGAACGATGCCATCGGGCAGCTCCAGAACCGGATTGGCGGTGAAATGATTGTCACCGTCGAGTTCTCGCAAGCCGTGAATACGGCCAAGCTCCAGCAAATCCGCAACGTGAAGCGCACGGAAAACCTGGGCGGCAACCGTTGGCATATCATCGCCGATGCGGACAAGGACATTCGGGGCGAAATTTTCCGGTTTGCGGTGGATAACAACCTCATCCTCCTCGAAATGCACAAAGAAGTGGTGAGCGTTGAAGACGTTTTTGCCGTGCTTACAAAATAGTCCTATGCCAAACATGCGATACCTGCTTTCCATCCTTTGTTTTTGCTTGGTTTTTTGCGCAGCAAACAGCCAAGACAGCCTTCTGGTGACCAAGAACTTCCGATTTGCAGATGGGATTTACTACAACCTGGAGCAGTTGCACCAAAGTCAACCAGCCCTGCCTTTGGAGGAGCTGACAGTGCATTATTTCACCAATCCCCAAACCTCGCTGACCCAGTTGGACTCCATTTTCATCAAAAAAAGCAAAAAGCCCGTCTCCTTGGATTCCATCTGGATGATATGCCTGGATGGTGTGCCTTCCATCCGGGTGCCCAAGCACGAAATCAACCGGGAACTGCCGAACTTCGCCGCTATGAAACTGCGGGGCAAAATCTGCTACTTCACCTACCCGGACTACCGCAAACGCAAAGTGCGGGTGGCGGCCTATAACCCCATGACGGGAAGGCCGTTCCGGCAAGGCTACGTGGAGCGGGAAGAAGAGGTCTTCGTGGAAAAGATGCTGGATTTCAATTCCGGCAAGGTTGCCGATTTTAACACCCAGAACTTGATTGGCTGGATAAAAAACGACGACCCGCTACTGGTGGAAACTCTGACCGAAATGCCCGTGGAAGAACAACAGGAAAAACTCTTCAAGTGCCTACTGATATACGTGGACAGAAACCCGGCCTTTGTGGTTAAAATGATGAATGATAAATGATGAATGATGAATCACGCCTAATTTACCTTTAGCAGAACAGGTTGTGCAAGGCAACTCGAAACTCAAAATTCAAAACTCGCAACTATACATGCTGACCATATTTTTCAAAGAAATCAATACGTTTTTCAGTTCGTTGATAGGCTATATCGTCATCGGGGTATTCTTGGCCATATTGGGCCTCATCATGTTCGTCTTCCCAGATACGAGCCTGCTCAACTACAACTACGCCACCCTCGACCAGCTTTTCGACATAGCGCCGATGGTCTTCGTTTTTCTGATTCCAGCCGTAACCATGCGCTCTTTTGCCGAAGAAACCCAATCCGGCACCATCGAGCTACTGGCCACCCGCCCGCTCACCGACCTCCAAATCGTGATGGGGAAATTCCTGGCCTGCTTGGCCTTGGCCGTTTTTGCGCTGCTGCCCACCATCTTCTATTATATCACCGTGTATCAACTCGGCAGCCCCAAAGGCAATATTGACAGCGGGGCCATTATGGGGTCATACCTTGGGCTGATTGCGCTGGCAGGGGCCTTCGTGGCCATAGGCGTATTTGCTTCCAGTATCACCAGCCACCAAATAGCGAGCTTCGTAATGGCCGTCTTCCTTTGCTTCTTGGCGCACTGGGGCTTTATGTTCCTTAGCAAGCTCCCCATCTTCGTGGGCCGGGTGGACGATGTGGTGCAGATGCTCGGCATTGACTACCACTACACCTCCATCAGCCGAGGCGTGATTGACACCCGGGACGTGCTCTATTTCTTCACCCTTATCGGGATTTTCATCGCCATGACGGTGACGTCGTTGGAGCGGCGGAAGTGGTAACTAACTAAAATTCAATAAAATGAAACGCTCACTTTCAATTGCTTTTCTCCTCCTACTCGTATCAGCATTGAATGCCCAATCGCTTCGGGTTGGGCTAACCATGAATCCAGGATTAAGCAAAACAGTTTACACGCAATCGGATTTTTACCATCCCAAATGGGCTTTGAGTGGAAACATTGGCATGTTCATCCATAGGAAACTAGGTGTTCATTCCGCAATAGGAGCCGAGTTGCTTTATTTGAGAATGAAAGGCAAGCTTGCGTTTGATGGTTTTTTGTATGATGATGATACCCCACCTCCAAACACCCCCAATGTTGAAAAATACCATGCCCGATTCGAGCAACAGTCAGCCTATCTGGCAATCCCCATTTTTTACCAATATTCGATTGGTAAATTTTCCATTAAACTTGGAGCGCAGGGAATGATGCTCAGCACTTATTCGGCTGAACATAAAAGCTGGACTAAGAACAATACTGGCGTTAGCAATCTTTATGAAGAAAAAAACTACGATTTGCCCAAAACGAAATTTGATTTTGGGCCAAAACTGGGCCTTGCATTCGCAATCAACTCAAAACTCGCTGCCCGTTGCGATTATTACCACGGCATTGTATTCAAAAACTCCACTGCCTTTTCAAGATATTATCCCAGTAGTCGCCAAATCACGGTTGGTATTGAATATGCTTTGACGCTGAGATAATAAAGCATTCACTTAAAGAGTGGCATAACACCGAGTGATTGTAACTGTCTTCGGAAAAAGGGCGCAATGGAAATTCCACAAAATTTCCATTGCGCC
>JADLHE010000038.1 GCA_020848965.1 Saprospiraceae bacterium | reverse complement strand
TTGAACCATGTGAATGCTCCCAAAATATCCTTCATTGACGCTGATGGAGCGGAATCAATGGACATGAAATGGGTCATTCAAGCCGGGGGCGAAGTGCCTTTTTCCAACCAATTTAGCCTTTTGCCAGCTGCCGCCATTATCGGACAAGGTGAAAATATGCTGGCACTCTATGGGGCCAATATTCGCTATACCAACCGGGACTGGAACGAAGTTGCCCTCCGTGCGGGCCTCTGGGGCCATTTGGTAAAAGACACAAAGGGAGGATTGGCAACACCCGCCGCCACAGTTGCGGCCATTCTTGAGTTGAACCGTTTGAACCTCGGCATCAGCTACGATATTGCATCCAATCAACTGACCCCGCCTACCAACCATAGGGGTGCATTTGAGCTTTCATTGATTTATTACCAAGCTGCAACCCGCAAAGAGAAGGTGAATTGCCCTAAGTTTTAATAGGCAGCCATCCAAATAAAAAAGCCAGTCAGGGTAATACTTGACTGGCTTTTTTATTGAATATCAACGACTTATCAAAAAATCCAATGCGCAATGATATTGACGACACTAACCACAGCGGCCAGTGCAACGGCCCACCAAAAACTCTTTATGGTCAAGCCTTTTAGGAAATAGTCGGCCAACATCAAGACCAATGCATCGGTCAACAATGAGAAGATTCCAAAACTGGCGATTCGGCCGGGAGTTGGTATAAATTCCAAAAAACTGCCCAAAGCAGCATTCAAAAACGCAACCACCAAGCCTACGATAATTGCCCGATAAAAGTCTTCAACTTTTACGCCATCCAAATACTTGGAACCAAGCCAAACGGCCACACCGTTCATCAAAGCAGTGAATAGGAAACTCATAATGAAGGATTTAAGAATGAAAAAATCACTTATTTCTTGGTTTCTTCCAAGGCCTTTTCGGCGCTTTCCAATTTGCGCTTCAACTCCTCGTTTTCCCGGTAAAGCTCCTCATTTCTTTTGGTTTTGAAATCAAGTTCTTCTTTTAGGCGCTTGATTTCAGCATCAGCTTCAGAAGTATTTACCACTTTAGCTTCCGTCGTGGACGATTCCCCTTTGTCGGTCTGAGCGGATGCTTCCGATGATTTGTCCAAGCGCAGCAGTTTCTTCAGATTGCTAATGCCATCTTCGCCATTATAGTACGAGGCGCCCAAGTAGGCCAGTGGCGCAATCAAAATCATTACAAGAAAAAAACGGGTGAATCCCGTAGCTCTAATTGGTGGACGATTTGCCATGTATCAGATGTATTTTGGCTTCAAAAATAGGCCAGCTTTGGCCATGCGCAAGGCAAGTTCTACTTAGCTGGTCAATTTTTGGATGAATCCCTTTATTTGGATGTCAAACGACCACATCCTCTTCGTCGAACACTTTGCCATTGTGGCAGCGGACAATCCTTGCGGGGAAGTTTTCCAAAATCCGGTAATCATGCGTGGCAAACAGGACGGCAGTATCGTTTTCTTGGGCCAATTTGCGGAGCAATAACAGCACCTCATCCGAAGTCTCAGGGTCGAGGTTGCCAGTAGGTTCGTCGGCAATTATGAGTTGGGGATGGTTCAGCAAGGCCCTTGCGATTACGACCCGCTGCTGCTCGCCTCCCGATATGGCGTGGGGCATCTTATCGTTTTTGCCTTTCAGGTCCACTTTTTCCAAAAGCTCGTTGATGCGTGCCTTCATCTTGGCATTGTCCGTCCAGCCCATTGCCCGAAGGGCAAAAAGCAGGTTGGCTTCCACGGAGCGGTCGTCCAGCAAATTGAAGTCTTGAAAAACGATACCGAGTTTTCGGCGAAGGAGTGGGATGGTTCTGCGATTGAGTTTTCGCAAGTCATGTCCCGCAACCATTCCCTTGCCGGATGTGACGGGCAGAGCAGCGTAAAGCGTTTTCAGCAGGCTGGATTTGCCGCTGCCCGTTTTGCCTATCAGATAGACGAACTCTCCTTTGGTAATATTGAGATGGACGTTTTGCAGGACGAGGTTGTCTTGCTGGTAAATATTAACCTCGTTGAGTTGTACGATGTTGTGTTCGGTCATGTTGAAGAATGGGTATGGTGCTTGTTCTTCTTTGGCCCACGGCCAATGCCCGGCAAATCTCGCAAAGATTTTCTTGCAAACGCCAAAAACACATTAAAACATTACATCAACGATAGCGGGCCTTTGCAATTTCCTTGAAATGAAGGCGAAAGCGGAGGCCGATGAAGAATTGTCTAAGATCCGTTTCGGGCTTTTCTGCTGGTTCAAATGCAGCTAAGGAGTAAACTCCCGGATAATAATGTAAACGTGCAATCGGCGTAATCGTGAATAAATCAGAGAATCCAAGGTCAAGGCCAGCCCCTATGCTTCCGCCCGGTGCCCATGAGTTTTTAGTATAAAAAGGTTCGAATAGAAATTCGCCTTCAACTTTGTTGTTCATATAAACCAAGCCTGGTGAAAGCTCAATGAAAAAACCCTTGCCAAACATATTGCCGTCCTTTGAAAAAGTTGGGCAATTGCAGTCGCTGGCTAGGTCGAAAATGTAAAATGCAGTATTGAAGTGAAAGCCGACTTGTTTCAAGTCCATTTTGGAGGTTTGAATCGAATATACGTAGCGGGAGAAAGCCAGTTCTGGCATAAATTCTATCCGCCGTTTTTTCAGCCTGAACCAATAATCTAATCCTGCTTGCCAGCCACCAATTGGATAAGGTGTATCGTCGAGAATTGCGCCTAATCCATCATTAAAACCAGGAGCATTAAAGGTTTTATACCCAGCAATGATGCCCACTTGGCCGATACATTGCAAGGAAAAAATCAGACTGAGGGAAACGGTGAGCACTTTTTTCATAATTCAATATTAAACAAAAGAGGCGTTGTGGTTCAACGCCTCTTTTGTTTTTTTCATTGCAAAGCTCAAATAAGATTAACGCATCAAGGTAACATCCCCTTCAAAAAGCTTCACAACACCATCAATGAACTCAACTTCGGCATACCATGTGAAGACCGCTGTGTTCAGCACTTCACCCCGGTGCTTACCATCCCATCCAAAATCTGGGTTATTCGGCTCGAAGCGATAATACTCGAACACCGTTTCGCCCCAACGGCTGAAAATCAAGAACGACTTGATTTGCTTGACTTCTTTGCCAGCAAAAATCATGAGTTTGTCATTGGTCAAATCGCCGTTCGGGCTGAATGCGTTCGGCACGTAAATCGGGTGGTCTTTATGCACAAAGACCGTAATGACGTCTTCATCCTTGCAGCCTCCTTTGTCCACCACCACTTTAAAGGTGGTCTGCTGGGTGAGGTAAACCGTGTTTTGGTCACAAGAATCGCAATCCACCAATTCGGCGGGATACCATGAAATACTGTCCAGTTCATTGGCTGGCGGCGTGGTCTGGATTGAAATAACCAGCGGGTCGCCAAGCTCTACCAATGGCAGGTCACCTTCAAAATTCCCATCAATATCCACGGTAACTTCCACCGGTTCGTTCACCATGAAATTGAGCGTGGTCTCACACCCAAATGCATCAACAATGACGATTTTCTTATCGCCAGGCCCAAGGTGGTCGAATGTCTTTTTGTCCGTGAGTGGGCCATCATTGAAGGAGCAGAGGTATGGTGGTGTGCCACCTTGGATATTGGAAATGGTTATAAAACCATCATTTTCACCAAAACAACTCACATCGGACACGAAAATATCTGCCGTCGGTGGAGCAATGTCTTGCGTAATGGTCACTTCATCCGTTGCGGTGCAACCTTCAGAAGAGGTAACGGTAAGCATATAGGTTCCCGGTTCCGTGACCTTAGGATTGGCAATTGTTGTCGAACTCACATTCCCCGTCCATGCGTAGGTCATACCGGGGCTAGTACCTGGGCCGCCAATCGTCAGTTCCCTAATTTCGCAAGTAAGTTGCGCAGGTTCTCCAGCATCGGCCACTGGATTCGGATGAATTACTACCTGCACAATTGCCTCATCGTTCGGGCAGGGCGGCAAACCGGGCACTGAGTAGGTGAAATCATGCGTTCCGGGACTCAGGCCAGCGATGTTCAAATTGCCATTCGGCAATATTTCACCGCCGGGAGTGAGCCAAGTGCCTCCCGCAGTCGCATTTTCCAATTTCGTGTTCAAGTCAATCACTTGGCTTTCGCCTTTGCAGAATTCAAAATTCCCGGTCACATCCCCTGCATTTACGTTTGGATTAACCGTCAGCGTAATGCTGCCAGTTGCAGCATCGCTGCAATTGGAATCTTCCACCGAAATCAGGCTGATAGTAGTTGTAGCGTTGGGTGTAAAGTCCTGTGTAAAGGTACCGCTGACGGGCACTTGAACAGTTTGCGCAGCGCCACCATTGACACTGTAAGAAATGGTGAATGGCCCTTCGCCTGTGGCGCTGAATGTAACCGGGGTTGACATTCCCTGACAAATAGCCGTTGTTCCACTGATTGCCGCAGTTGGCAATTCATGGAAAACGACGGGGGTGCCAGGTGCCACGTCCAAGCAGCCATCAGAAAGGTCAATGCCTCCCGAACCATTGTCATTGGCAGCAACCGCACTGATATAGTAAGTGGTGCCAAATGTCATGGTAGTTGTATTGAAGCCAAAACTTGGAGGAACGGTGGTAGTGGTTCCCAACACAGTACCAAGCGATGGTCCGCTGCCAGTATGCAGGTAATACACGAGCACATCATCAGGGTCGAGCACGAAGCCCGTTGATTCACCTACCGTAACTTGCTCATTTTCACAAGCTGATTGAACACCGTTGGTATTCATTGCGCCAGCATCCGTAATACAGTTGCAGTTTTGATTGCCCGAAGCTGTCGTCGGCCCGCACCCATTGTTGTCATCTACCGAAAACGACCAAGGCGTATTGTTTGAGAACTGTTGACTGGTGAACGTGCCATTTGTGAAGAAGCCTGTGGAAGGGGTTACAGTTGTGGTACCGGGATCGCCTCCAACAATATCAAAAGTGACAGTATAGCCTGTTGCATCTGGCGAACAGGTTTCTAAAATATTCAAAATTTCAGGTGCCTCATTCACATTTACGTTGGCAATGCCGGAAACCGTGCCGGTGCAGAATGCGTCCGTAACTCCAATCAATGAATAGCTGTTGTCGCTGGTCGGGTCAACGTTGAAGTCAACAGGGCTGGTAGTCAAGGTCATATTGAAGGGATTGCCTTGGGCGTCTTCGTAGCTTACTTCCCAAGGCCCTACGCCAGTTGCATTGAAGGTCAAAACCGCCTCATCCCCTAAACAGATTGATGCGTCCTGTCCGATAGAAGCAGTTGGTATCTCATGGAAAGCTATTTCGACACAGCCACCGATGCTCAAACAAGGGTCGGAAAGGTCAACGCAGCCATTTCCATCGTCATTGGCTACGGCTGGGCAGATAAAGTAGGATTGACCGTAGGTCATGGATGCCGGGATAAACCCAAATTCAGGTATTGAGTTTGTAGCGATAGGATTTAATGGATTGCCAGCATGAAGCAAAAAGCAGCGACCATCATCGGCGTCCAAGAATTCATTGTTATCTTCATAAACAGCTACGGCTACCTCAGCACCACAATAGTCTGTTTTGGTAGTGCTTAAACTACCAGCTGTTGAAAGGCAACTACAATCTACGAGTGGCTTGTCGATGATTACCGGGGTACAGCCTTTACAATCGGAAATGGTGTAATGGTAGCCCTGCCCGTCAGGAATTGGGTTGCTGCAAAACATATTGCCCGTGAGGGTACCATTCATGGGTAAAACCGAATAACAACTGGCGTCTCCGCCAAAAATTTCAAAGCAAACCGTGAAACTTGTTCCAGTTGGGTCGCATTGAACCACTGGCGTTCCAACCGTTGGCGGTTCGTTAACCGTTACCGTTTCACTATCGTTGAGTGTTGCGCTGCAATGAGCGTCCATCACGTTAGATAAGACAAAATTGGTTGTGGAGTTAGGCGTGACGGTGTAGGTAAACGGCGATGTAAATATTGAAACAGACTGCCCATTGATGGTTACTTCCCAAGGCGAAGCACCGGAGAGTTGGAGAGTCAAATCCAAACTGTTTCCAACGCACACTTCGTTGCCTCCGGCAATGGAAGCCGATGGCACTTCATAGAAAACAATCGGCGTGCCTTGGGCAATTTGGGCACATGGGTCGGTGGCCAAAACGTTGCCATTGCCATTGTCATCGCCCACCATCGCCGAGAGATAGTAGGTTTGCCCATAGTTCATGCTGGCTGCGTTGAAAGTAATATCCGTATTGTCAAAAACGCCGATAATCGGAGGCTCGATGGAAACCGAATTGCCGGAATGCAGCACAAAAACTCTAATATCGTTGCCGTCCAAAAACTCATTTGCTCCATCGTAAAAAGGGCTGATAGTCCCAGGCCCGCATTCAGACAATAAGTTCAATTCCATTACCCCAACCTTGGTATCACAATCACAAACCACGATGGGGTCAGCCACGTTGATTGGGTTGCAAAAATTCGCATCCGTTGCCACAAAAGAATAACCAGCGCCAGTCGGAATTGGATTGCTCACGAAATGACCCGATGCCAAATTCCCCGCTGGCAAAACCGAATAGCTGCCAGCATCCCCGCCAGTTATATCAAAAGAAACTGTATAGGAAGTGTTGGTAGCATTGCACTCAACGACGACATTGGAGACTTCGGGCGCACCAAAAACCGTAACCGTTGATGTTCCCGTACCATTGCCGTTGCAGCCATTGTTATCCGCTACTGCGCCAAGTGTAATAGTGCCTGCCAGCGCTTCACCGATTGGCAAAGAGAAGGGGCTACTATTGATGGAAAGTGGTGACTGTGCATTTCCATTGATGGACCACTGAACCGACCACGGGGCTTCACCCGTAAGCACGATGGAAAGTGGTATGGTCTCGCCGCTGCCTTCGCAAATAGTGCCACCACCAGTAAGCGAGGCGGTTGGGGATGGGTTTTCGACGATAGTGGCCGAGCCAGTTGCTGTGTTGGTGCATTGATTGGCCCCGGAAACACTCACCAAAGTATAGGTTCCAGCTACTGAAACGGGCAAAGAGAAGGGGCTACTGGGCACGGTTACAGTAATAGGAGCACCTCCATTGATGGTATAAGTAACCACCCAAGGTTGCTGGCCTGTTAGGTCTAAATTCAGGCTAAGGTTTGGGGTAGTCCCTTGGCAAAATTCTCCAGTGCCGCTTATCGTAACGGTGGGAGGGGGAGCCACCGTAATTGCTTGGCAAACTGAGGGGTTCCCACAACTATTGGTAGCGGTGACACAGACCTGGCCACTGGCATTTGAATTTGCAAAATCAATGGTAACACTTGAGCCAGAACCACTAATCACGGCTCCGGGAGGAGCCGTCCAAGTATAATCTACCCCGGCTTGGATATTTGTAACTGAAAAAGATGCGGGAGTACCGTTCGCACAAACACTGGTCGGCCCAGACATGATTGGCGTGGTAGGTGGCCCAGTAACGGCCACGTTTGCGCAAGCTTGTTGGCTGGTTCCACAGTTGTTGCTGGCTGTAGCACAGACCGATACGTTGCCATTGGCTACACCGCTGAAATTTACATTGATGGAACTACCAGAACCCGTGAAAGTAGCACCAGTTGGTACCGTCCAGCTATAATTTACACCTGCTGCAGCGTTGGTGATGGTGAATGTTTGTGCGGTGTTGTTGGCACAAACCGTGGTGGGGCCAGTAATTATTGGTGTTACAGGGCCTGCATTTACCGTGACTGTGATACATGCTGGGGCCGATGCACCACATTCATTGTTTGCAGTAACGCAAAGCAAGCCGCCAGTTGGCTGAGTCCAAGTCACGATGGCAGTGTTGTTTGGCCCTTCAACTACCGGTTCGCCGTGCGGGGTCGTCCAAACCAAGTCATCGGGGATGACAGCGCCTTGCAAATTGGCAGTATAGGTGGATTGCGCATTTTGGCAAACCGTCAATGGGCCGGTTACTTGCGGTGGTGAGGGGTACTGAACGTCCTCAATAACATTCACGCACATCGTATTCTCGCATGAAAACCCACCTCCGGGAACAGTATGCGTCACCGTAAGGCAGTATTCACCGGGTTCACTCACTTGACAAAGGATTTGATTGGATGGGCCCACGATACCAGGGCCAGTCCATTGCATTTTCCAAGTGTTGGGAGGGAATGCCAAGCCAGAACCCGAACCATCCAAAAAGACCAAGGAGTCAACACCGCAGCCTATCACTGCCGGTTCGCTGATGGATGCAACAGGCTCCAAAATATTCAAAGTGACCGAGGCCGCACTATCACAGCCCTGCCAATTGTCGCAAATAGAGGTATAAACCCCTGAAAATGCCCAAAAATCGTTGCAGAGCTGAAATTCTGCTGGCCCACATAAATTCACGAATTGCATTGGTGAACTGACTGGCGGAATATCAGTAACAATGCAAGTTATGATACTGTCACAACCAGATGGAGCGGGCACTGCGTTGACATAAGTGCCAGCCGACGAATAGGTGGTGCCTCCGCAGTAAACTGATTCCCCTTGGCATAAATTCACTTCGTAAGTTGCTTCAACTGATTCTCCAATGGTGACATCCAAACAGAATGGTGGCACGTTTGGGCAGTTGATGTTTTGTGCACAAATTTGGAAAACGCCAGCCTGGAGCCACTCCACAAACACGCTAGTTCCTGAACTTCCGCCTACGAATTGACCAGCAGAGGCAGGAAAAATAGTCCAGTCAGATGCGCTTGTGGACACATAGTTTGAGGGCGCTTGGGAAGGGATGCAATCATTGGTAGGGCCAGTCGTAATCGCCGAGGAGCCGTTGATGGCATAATTGCAGTTCGCACCTGCCGACCCATCTATCATCAAATAATACACTGCACCGGGAATCAACGGTACGTTGTTGGATAGCGTGACTGTTGAGTTTTCGGGTATATCCCCAATACAATCAGAAACGAAATCGAAATTGACACAATCACCTGTTTGCAACAAGGCGGCCTGAATTGCTCCACCAGAATTACAGTTCAAAGCCTCGATTTGAAAAGAGGCATTTGGACCATTGGCGGTGAAAGCAAACCATTGATTGTTCTCAACGCTCGTACACCAGTAAGGCGGCATAGAGACGGGGGTGCTGTTGGTTGTAGCACCTTGATAACAGCTCAAAGCTTGTGGACTTGGTAGAATACATGCACCGGGAGCATCAAAAGAGGCTTGAGGTGTGTTGCAATTTGAACCACTACATTGGGCTTTCAAACCTTGGTAAGAAATACAAAAGAAGGTTAGGGCTGTAAGTACTAGTAAAGCTTTTTTCATCACTTTGATTTATAGTGTAAATGGGCTTGACATTGCTCAAGCCGAGACTGAAAGATTGCTCGATTTTGAAACAGGCTTTTACGCTAAATTTTGAATAAGGGAGAACCGTTTGGCTGAATTTTCAAGTTATGGGAGGGAATGTATGTCGCATTTTTGAAGTTAAAAGGCAGAAAGCGTGAGCGCTTTTGTTCTGGAAATTTCTTGATGTACAGCCGGAGTGAGCGAACTGGGCGTAAAAAAATACAAAGTTCATTGAATCTCCAAATTCCCGTTCAATTACAAATTGATTACGCCGAAACTTTACAAATGGCGAAATGCTTATTCTTAATTTTTGAAAACAATAAAAAACCGTTTTGGGGCATCGTTTCCTTCTCTTTTGGGTTTGAAATGGCCTGTACCAAGTGTAAATCCGTCATTTGGCAGATAGGGTTTTTGAAACAACTCTACCAACCGGTTTGCACTTGACAAGGAATGGCCATAAAGATACAAACAAAATTCTAATTTCCATATACAATTCTAATGTTTTTCATTGGATTTTATTGCATTCCACATAATTATTTGTCCATCAATTCCACTGCGTGGCCTCCAAATTCATTGCGGAGCGCCGCTACGACTTTTCCGGCAAACGTATCTTCTTCTTGCGAACGGAAACGCATGAGCAATGATAGTGCAATGACCGGAGTGGGCACACCGAGGTCGAGGGCAGTTTCAATTGTCCATTTTCCTTCGCCGCTCGAATGCATCACGCCTTTTATGGCACTCAGTTTCGGGTCTTTGGAAAATGCGTTTTGGGTCAATTCCATCAACCAACTGCGAACGACTGAACCGTGGTTCCAAACCTTCGCAATTGCCTCAAAATCAATATTATACTGGCTTTTATTGAGTACCTCAAAGCCTTCGGCAATGGCCTGCATCATGCCGTATTCAATGCCGTTGTGAACCATTTTGGTGA
>JADLHE010000037.1 GCA_020848965.1 Saprospiraceae bacterium | reverse complement strand
TAGAGGTTTTTTTGTGACCAGGTTCACCGTGGACTGGCACACTGTGCCGGGGCCTTGGGGGTCAAATTTCCTTGTTTACACCTTCAGCGACCGCCTACAAAGGCTGACCTATGGCGCCCTACCCCCCGATATTTTGCCCGATGTACTTGCCGACACCACGCTCTGCCTCGGTGATACTTTAACCTTTACAGCAGCTTCGCTGCCGTATTTCAACACATTATGGTCAAATGGCGCAACTGGGACTGAGGCCAGCTTCACCCACCCCGGCGTTTACGAAGTGAAAATAGAATCATCGCCCGGCTGCGCCGAAACAGCCCAAATCATCCTCGATTTTTGCGACGATGATACTTTCCATATTCTACTACCAATGCCGTTTTGCGGCGGAGCAAATCTGGAAACCGGCGTGCCTGGGGCCAGCTACTTATGGTCAACTGGCGCAACAAGTCAATCCACCGGTGTAGATACGACTGGGTGGTATGCAGTGCAACTGACCATGCCCAATGGCTCGGTTTACCACGACTCGGTTTTCGTGGAAGTCCATGAAAACGACCTGCAACCCGCCCTTGCTTCAACGCCAACCTGCCACTACGATTCTACTGGAATTGCGGACCTTACCGTGCAGACTGAAAGTGATTCGTTAGCATATTTTTGGTCAAATGGGGCCACGACGGAAGATGTCTTCAACCTGCCAGAAGGGCCTTTCAGTGTTTCAATCATGGACGAGTTCGGCTGTTGGGCTTACGAAAGTTCCTACATGCCCTACCACACCCCAGAGCTAAATATCAGTTGGGGCATTACCCAGCCAAGCCTTAGCAACAACGACGGAAGCATCCATGTCACCATACACGATGGAGCGGCTCCCGTGACCGTGGATTGGAGCAATGGTGCTACCGGGCCAAACCTGTCAGGGCTTGCCCCCGGCTGCTATTCGTTCACCGTCACTGATGGGAATGGTTGCGCCTTGAAGGTGGAAGATTTATGCCTTGATTCGACCATTTCACAGACCATAGAGCCGCTTGGGAAGTTTCTAATTTCGGCATACCCCAATCCAACGGAACGTAGCCTGACGTTTAAATTCTCGCTGCCAGTAGCCGAAGTCTTGACCTTACAAATCGTTGACCCAATGGGGCGAGCCATCCGAACCATTGCGGAGCAAGCGCATTTTGCGGTCGGCGATTACCAGTATCAAATCAATGTACATGATTGGCCGCCCGGTGTTTACACGATATTGTTGATAACGGACCACGCTGTTTTCTCGCAGCGCATTGTCAAAATATGACGCAACGAAATAGTAAGCCCAGTTAGCCTTCAAACACTGACTGGGCTTACTGTTTAGCCAAATCTGTACTATATTTTTTCCCTTTTAAAAAACCGAACCCCGTCCCATTTGTCGTATATCCCTAAAAATCAACGCCATGCCTTTTAAATACCTCTTGCTTTTGCTGCCCCTTTTTGCCGCCACTTGCACCGAAAAAGAGCCCAAAACCGAAATCGTACCGACAAAAAAACTCAGCTACCTTGCCCTCGGCGACTCCTATACCATCGGCCAATCGGTGAAAGAAGAGGAGCGCTTCCCCATGCAATTGGCGGAGAAACTGCGCCCGCTCGGCCACGACCTAAACCACGTCCGCATCATCGCAAAAACGGGCTGGACGACCGATGAACTGGCAGCGGGCATCGCCAGCAGCGACCTCACCCCCGACAGCACCTACGCCCTCGTTTCCCTGCTCATCGGCGTCAACAACCAATACCGCTCCCGGCCTGTGGACTCCTACAAACCAGATTTTATTGAGCTTTTGAACCAGGCCATCGCTTTTGCCCGTGGCAGAAAAGACCGGGTCTTCGTCGTTTCCATCCCCGATTATGCGTTCACGCCCTTTGGGCATGGCCGCACCGACATCAGCGAGGGCATTGACGCCTACAACGCCGCCAATCGGGCCATCGCCGACTCCATCGGGGTGCGCTATTTTGACATCACGCCTATTTCACGGGAAGGACTGAACGACCCCACGCTCGTGGCCAGCGACGGCCTGCACCCCTCCGGCAAACAATATGCAATGTGGGTGAGCGGGATGGTGGACGGGGTGAAGGAGGTGCTCAAGGATTAATTTGATTTAAGATATAAGATTTAAGAAATCAGATTTAAGATTGCTCGACGCCCCGCCAAATCTAAAATCTTATATCTTAAATCAAAAAAAAAATCACTGATTATCAATCACTTATACGCCTTGTAATTCCTCCCGTCCCCTTCCGTCAACAACCGAATCCGCACCGCAGCACCGCCGCCAGCAGCGAGTTTTAGCTTCAGAATTGTTTCCTTGGTCACCAAATACGAATTGATTTGGTAGGCCATTGGGTTTTGCTCCCAATGCGCATCGGCGGCATCGGCATAAATAGTGGCGATATACGGCGTTTTTTCATCCAAAAAATTGAGCGGCAGCGTGGCCGTGCGGGCATTTTCATCGGTGATGGCCCCGATGAACCACTCGTTCTGCATTTTGGCCTTGCGGGCAATGGAGAGGTAGTCGCCCGGCTCGGCTTCGAGGTAGCGGGAGTCGTCCCAATCAACGGCTACATCCTTGATGAACTGGAAGGCGTCGAGGTGCTGCTCGTAGATTTCGGGCAGGTCGGCAGCCATTTGAAGCGGGCTATACATAGTGATATAAAGCGCCAATTGCTTTGCAAGGGTGGTGTGAACCTGGTCTTTTTTATTCGGGTCGAAATAGCTCATTTTGATTTGGAAAATGCCCGGTGTATAGTCCATCGGGCCGCCCATCAGACGTGTAAAAGGCAGGATGGTCTCATGGTCGGGCGGGTTGCCCACGCTCCAGGCATTGAACTCGTTGCCACGGGCGGCCTCGCAGGCCAGCCAGTTCGGGTAGCTGCGGTGCAGGCCCGTTGGGCGAACGGGTTCGTGGGCGTCGAGCATGATTTGGCGCTCGGCAGTCTTGGCGGCCACCCGATTGAAATGGTTCACCATCCACTGCCCATCGTGGTGCTCGCCACGGGGGATTATCTTGCCCACGTAGCCCGTTTTCACGGCATCGTAATTGTATTTTTTCATCAAATCATACGCCTTGTCCATCCAGCGCTCGTAGTTGGTGACGGAGCCGCTCGTCTCGTGGTGCATGATGATTTTCACGCCTTTTTGCTTCGCATAATTGGATAGCTCCGCAATATCGAAGTCGGGGTAGGGGGTCACAAAGTCGAACACGTCCTCTTTCCATTTCCCGAACCAGTCTTCCCAGCCCGTGTTCCAGCCCTCTACCAGCACGCCGTCGAAATGGTGCTTGGCCGCAAAATCATTATAGGTTTTCACCCGCTGCGTATTGGCGCCGTGGCGGCCCGATGGGGTGAGCTTGGTCAAGTCCCAAGTGCTGGCGCTCTGCGTCCCGGCATAGTCCCAAGTGGACTTCCCGACGTGCATTTCCCACCAAACGCCCACGTATTTCGTGGGTTTTATCCAGGAAACATCGGCGATGTTGCTCGGCTCGTTCAGGTTCAAAATCAGGCGGGAGGCGAGGATGTCCGTTGCCTTGTCCGCCACGATGATGGTACGCCAAGGGGTGTGGCAGGGCGCTTGCAGGTAGGCTTTATTTCCAACGGCATCCGGCACGAGGTGGGAGGTTAGTTTGAAGCTGGTTTTGTCCACTTCCAAATTCATAGCCGGATAGTTCACCAGCGCTGCCTCGTGGATATTGAGGTAGCCGCCGTCCGCCGATTTCATCATCAGCGGCGTCTGCACGAAATTGGTGCCGATGGGCGTGCGGGCGTGTATCTCACTGGCCGGACTGCCCGCCAAGCCGTTTACCTCGCTGAGTTTCGAGGTGCTGTATTGGTATTCGTTGGTATCGTAATCGCCGGGAATCCAAAACGCCTTGTGGTCGCCCGTGAGGTCAAACTCGGTTTTTTCATCGGAAACAATAAAATGGACGAGGCTCGCTTGCTCTGGGAACTCATAACGGAAGCCCAGCCCATCGTCATAGAGCCGAAAACGGATGACAAAAAGGCGGTCGGGCACGGCGGCTTGGCGCAGCGTCACAGCCAGTTCCTTGTAGCGGTTGCGGATGGTTCGGCTCTCGCCCCAAACGGGCGTCCAAGTTTCATCGAAAATGGTGGAGTCAATTTTTGCGATGGAAAAATCCTTGTCAAACGACGGCTGCTCTTTCAGCAGGATGGCCATCCGGCTCGGCTGCACGATTTCCTTTTTGTTGAACGAAAGCCGATAAGTCGGTTCGCCAGTGGCGTTCAAGGCAAAAGTCAGTGTGGTTTTGCCATTGGGCGATTGGATGGTTTGCGCCAGCATGGAAGCCGCTATGGGCAATACCAGTGCGAGGAGGAACAGTTTTTTCATAATGGTCTATTTTTGGGTAAAATTAGGCGCTTGATGCGTCTAAGGGCTTGACAAAACTCACCTCAACGTAAATTCAGGTACTGCCCAAAAACGGTTCGGGTTGTTGGTTTTATAGCTAACCAAGGTATTGCCAGAACTTTGGCTTTTCCGTTCGCTGCGTTGTGGTGTTTGTTGGAGGCCATCCAAAGGCAATAGCTCTACATATTCCACTTTCTTGCCGTTTGCTGGTGTTTCCGTGTCATATTGACTGACCAAGGGGCATTCCAATCGGTACAGGTTTTTGGCCATGTATTCGTACAGGTATTGTTCCTTGGTGGTAGAGGTCATGTGGTTCCAGTTGGCATCGGGATTCAAGATTAGTGGCCTGCCGTCAATCAACCGCTGGCGCACCTCCTCGATGCTCAGAAGGGTGCCCGTTTCATCCATCACATAAGCGTCGTTGGTGGGGTCCATCCACAGCCATTTTTTCAAATCCTTTGACCAAACCATATTGATGACGTGGCAATCCTGAAAAACCGAATCCTTCGGCATGCAGGTGACATACCTCGATTTAAAGCCCATCGCAAGGTAGCATTCGTTCAGCACCGTGGCCAGGCCCCGGCAGTTAAGCCCCCTTTTCTCCTTTTTACAGGTTGCAATCATGCTCATGGCGTTCATGACGGTAGGATTGCCATGATTGCCGTCGTGTGGCACGAGGTCATGAATCCAATGCATCAAATTGATGATTTTCGAAACTTCATTGCCCCTGCCAGCAATGGAATCGAGCTTGAAGCCCTCCCGAAGGGCGCTAAGGTTGTTGTCAAAGGCGTAATACCTAAAAGCAGGCACCGGGCGGTCGTCTTTTGGATTGTATTTGGCGGCTCCTTTCAAGGTTTCCAAATAGGTGGGTTCTTGCCTGATTTGCGTCCAGGCAGTGTCTTTGCCATTCAGCAGGACGATGAAATCGTGCACCGCACCTTTCTTCATCTTGAAGCGGATGGAATCGGTGTCGGTAATAAAGGTGACATAGCCCGATTTAGTGTAAGTGCTATACACGTCAGGTTTCAGGTGGGGCATGATGGTCCAGTTCCCGGGAACGATTTCCTTGCCATCCCTTATTTGGATGACAACAGTATCGGATTTGATGATGGGCATTTTTCGCTGCGCAGCGAGATGGAGCGAGCAAATAATAAGGGCAAAGCTGAGTAGGTGAAACTTCTTCATAGTCCTAAAATAGTTGGTTCAAAAAACAAAACGGGCTGGCAAAACATTGAAGTATTTGCACCATATTTTTTAATGAACCCCGTGAAGAAGTGTTTTTTTAATGCCCCATTCCTGCTTGGTATTTATTATAAAAAACAACCCCGAATATGAGCAAAAACAGGGCAATCAATACTATGAAGCTAACACCGCCTTTTTTGGCCAAAAAGGTCTTTTGTGCTTCCATATCTTGAAACTTTTCCTTTGCCTCTATAATGGTTCTATGCGCTTTTCGGATATACAGATTGTTTCCTAAGAAACCTGTGATGGTTGATATGGCTAGCGTCGCAATAATATTGGCTACCTTGCTCAAGCTTTCGGGTACGACAAGCTCCTCCACCAAACCTTCTATAATTATGAAAGCAATGATGATAAAAGCTTCAACGTACATTTTGCGATAAACGAACCAAAACAAGCCAAACAGGAAGGCGAAAAAATTGAACCTATATTCCTGCCCAGTATTGAACCTCATCAATTTATCCAAATAATACGATTTGCTTTTTTGGAAAAACGCTTCGTAAAGCTCGATATCTTCAGTCATGTCAGCTTGTTTTAATGTTCACAATATTCAATCAAAGGCTCAATTCAAATGTCTTGTCAAACAAGGACTCGCCGCTGGGGAAATAACTCCAACTGGTGGCTGAATCAAAAAGATGTACAACCACATTTGCTTTGGTGCTTTTTGACAGCATTGTTTTCGGAATGCTCACCTTGAAACTGGTATGTGGGGTGGAGGAATTGCCTGTTTTGCCAAAGGAACGGGTGCCATTTACCGTTTCGGGATAGGAACAAGCCGAGGTGGAAAACTCGTCCACGAGCGTCACCATACAGGTTCCTGATTCGCCGAGGCTGAACATCAGGTCAATATCTTTGTCCACCACGCCGTTGTTGTCCACATCCACGTACAAGCGATAAATGTCAATATCGGGGTAAGTGCCAAGAAGCCCAAGCGTCCTATCGCTCAGCACATCGAGGTTGAAAACGATGTCATCCCCATCCAGTTTGTAGGTGAACACATGGCCGTTGTCGCTGAAGAATTCCTTGGCAGGGTTTGCGTCATCCTTTTTGCAGGAAAAGTTCAGGGTAAGGGCCAACAGGCCCAGCAATAGTAGGTTGAAATGCGCTATTCGTGTTTTCATGATTCAATTTAAAATGATAGAGAATTTGATGCGTGGTAAATATAGCGCATTTTATGTTTTCACCGTGTTTCGCTGCTCAAACTTTCTCCGATGTGAAATATGAGTGCAAGGCATGGAGGAACTTTGTCAGTCCTCACCGGACCATCACCCGCACATAGCTTGCCCCATCTCCCAAACCCACTCGCAGGTTGTAAAGCCCGCTGGGTAGGCTGCCAAAATCGAGTTGTTCTTTCAAGCTCCCGGATTGAAACCCGGCGGCTTCCTTCCCCACTGTTTGACCCAACGAATTGAAGAGTTCGAATTGAACGAAAGGCTTGGATTGTCCCGAAATTTCCACCCAAAAACTGCCGCTGTTGGGGTTTGGGGAAATCTTCAGCGAGGTGATTTCGGAAACCGCTCCGGTGCTGGAACCCGTAATATTGACCTCTTGCGTGGAACTGACGCTGCCGCATTCGTTATAAGCGGTGAGCACGACCGTAAAATCCCCCGAAGCGGCGTAATTATGCGTGGGGCTTGATTCTGTGGAGGTCTCGCCATCACCGAAATCCCAAATAAAGGAAGTGGCGTTCTGCGAGGTATTTAGAAATGAAACAGTGGCTTCAGTAGCAAATGCAGAAAAACCAGCGGTTGGGGCTGTGTTTACCGTGATAAGATTAGCTGCCGAGAAGGTGTTTTGTCCAGCCGAGTTGCTCACGGTCAAGTCAACGGAATAGGTGCCGGGCGTGTTGAAAACCACGATGGGGTTCTCGTCCGTTGACGTGCTTGGGCTGCCAGATTGGAAGTTCCACGAAAAGCTATCAGCATTGTCGGATGATTCATTGAAGAACTGCACCGTCAGTGGGGCGCAGCCGCTGGTCGTGTCAGCCGAAAAACCTGCCGTAGGAGCGGTGGCAATGCTCACCCATTGCGTAGCAATTACATCGCCGCACGCATTGGAGGCGGTGAGCCTGACAAAATAATCGCCGTCTTCGGGGTAGGTGTAGGTCGGGGCAGTTTCCGTGCTGGTGGTGCCTTCGCCAAAATTCCATAAATAGCTGTTGGCGTTGGTGCTGTTGTTCTGAAAACTAGCCGTTAGTCCGTTGATTATGACCGAAAAATCGAGCAAAATGGGGCTGTCCAATACAATGGAGATTGGATACGAGAAAGTGTCTGCCCCAAATGCATTCGAAGCGATGAGGCTTACTTCATAAGTTCCCGTTGCGGGGAAGCTGACCAATGGTGCTTCCTCCGTAGAGGTGCTGGGTGTGCCTCCTTCAAACGTCCATTCCAGGCTTGTGGCAATGTCCGAAGATTCATTGACGAACTGCACCGGGGTGGAGACGCAAGCCGTGGGGTTCAGCACCGCAAAATTGGCAGTTGGAGCCGGTGACACATCTACAAACAAGCTGTGTTGAACGGTGCAAAACTCGTTGGACACGTTGTAATGAATGCCGAAAAAGCCGCCGTAGGGAAAGGTGTGAACCGGATAGAACTCGGTGCTCGTCGTTCCATCGTCGAAATCCCAAAGGATGTTCGTGACCGTCGTGTCGGTGTACCCAAAGGCCACCGTCAAACCATTTTCATTGAGTATGGCTCCTGCCATCGCTGGGTTGGGCCGCAATTGGACGTTCACCCATTGGGTATCCACGGTGGAACCTGCTGCATTGTAGGCTGTCAAAATAACCATAAAGGTTCCTGAATTATAGTAAGTCGCAGTCGGATTTACCTCGGTTGAGGTGCTGGTATTACTGCCTGGGAACTTCCAATTATAGGCCGTAGCGTTGATGGATTGGTTTTGAAATTTCAGCCTTACCGGAATACAACCGATGGTGTCAGCGACCGTAAAATCAACGGTTGGCTTCGCAATCATCTCCAAGTTTTCGGTCACTGTGGTGGAGCCGCACTCGTTTTCCGTCGTTAAGCTAAGGACGTAAATGCCATCATTGGCGTAGGTATGTGCTGCAAACTGGACTTCCGTGCTAGTAGCCCCATCACCAAAATCCCAAAGTGTATTGGTAATATTAAAATAGCTGTAACTGCTCACGGTTGCCGAAAGGCCATTGATTTCATTGATATGAATATTTGAAGTGGG
Source organism: Saprospiraceae bacterium (assembly GCA_020848965.1). Lineage (GTDB taxonomy): Bacteria > Bacteroidota > Bacteroidia > Chitinophagales > Saprospiraceae > UBA6168. Next base: position 13,593 of record JADLHE010000037.1, on the reverse strand, counting down.
CTTGCCGTTCGCATGGATATAAGTTGGCTTATACTCCGAGTCGGTACCTAAATCATTGGTCACCGTCAGGCCAACACCTAAATTAAGAAATGCGTTTGTGTATTCAACGACGGGGTTGGGGTCAGTCGAAGTGGGCGGGTTGCCCCCAGGGAATTCCCACAGATAACCGTTGGCATTCGTGGATGGCTGGCTACTGAACTGCACGGTAAAAGGCACACAGCCCGATGTGATGTCGGAAGTAAAATCGGCAGTAGGAGGCGCTGGGATGGACACAACCTGAGTGGCCGTATCAGTGCCACAATCGCCCGTGGCGATGAGCGTCACCATGATGTCGCCGCCCGTTGTATAGGTGTGGGAAGGACTGGCCACGGTACTGGTATCGCCATCGCCAAAATACCATACATAGCTGCTCGCCTCGGCGCTGGTATTGGTGAAATTGACAGTTGAACCATTGATATTGCTGGTAAAACTGGCCGAAATCGCTGGATATACGACAATAATCCCCGTTTTGGTGACCGTGCCGCTGCCCTCCGAGTTGGTGGCTATCATGCTCACGTCATAGACCCCCGGCGTCGTGTAAAGCACCGTCGGGTTTACTGCAGTGGAGGTACTGGGGTCTCCCCCCAGCATCAGCCAAAAATAACTGGTAGCATTGCTAGATTCATTATTGAAATGAACCGTCAAAGGGCTGCAACTATCGGTAGGGCTGAGCGTCCAGCTAAATTCGGCAGTTGGTATCGGCAAAACCGCTGAATTGGATTGCGCTTTTAGGCCGAAAAAGGGTAGGATAATCAGTAATGGGAATAATAATTTCTTCATGAACGATTACAATTTGAGACAAATGTTTTGGGAAAATGAAAGTATGCCTTTTGCCATGCACTTTGGCATATCACTGTCGGGCACAATAGTAACGATTTGTCAATATGATTGAAGAATTTCTATATGTAAAAATTGTCAACGATAGGGTTGGCTTAGTTATCGCAGGGTTGAGGCTAAGCTAGTCCTTTACGGATGATAAATGCGAAAGAGGCGCAGTATTTCCGGGATGGCAATTTCACCACTGCGCATCCAGGATAACAGGGTTTGGAGGAGGGGCTGGTTGATAATGTATTTTGAGTGGTTATACTTGAAGTGGTTTAGCTTGTACACGTCAGAGACGTGAAAATACTGGTGTCCGGTCAGAGACCAAAACCAGCGTTTTGCTTATTATTTTAAAGAAGACCCTGCAACAGCGGAGACATACCACCCCAATACAGGCGGTAACACAAACGACCATCATCATGTAGTCAAAAAAAATTGGGAAGCAGCCCCCTTGGCCACTTCCCAACTCAAAACCCAAAACTCAAAACTTATCATACCGCCTCCACCACCACCAGCTCAAACTCCGCCGTCACCGTACCGGGGTTCTTGATGATAAGGTAACGCATGCCCGGTGCCCAGCCGACTTCGGCTGCCGTGGTATCCAAGCTCTCGTTGGCCAATACGGTTGCCTTGGCCAGACTATCGGCGGCGGAAGCGTTGGCAGAAAAGAAAAACTGCAATTCGTTTGAATTGGATTTGTTCGCAAAGCTGCAATTGGTGTTGGCGCCCAGCACCAGTTTATCGGGCACAGCCACCTTGCCACTAGTCCGGCAGTCCGCCCTTAGCGCCGTACCCCGTCCAGACCGTTTTTGGCTTTTTTGGACTATTCCAAATGCCTTTCAGAAATCCTGAAAGGCGTTCAGACTTTTCTAAACACCTTTCTGGATTCCTGAAACCCGTTTGGAAAAGTCTGAAAACCCGTTCGAGCGTCGAAATTGGGCTTGGAATAGTCTGAAGGAGGGAAGGTTTTCCTGAAAGGGGCTTGGAGGATTCCAATTTGGTTGAAGGGGGCTTTTTTGGGGATTTTGGAAAGTGTGGAATGGAACGGCATCAAAAAAGAAGTTCTGGCAGAGTTTGCAACTTGCCAGGCTCGGCATTAGCTCAAATGCAGCCATTTTTTGCTGCAAATGCTGGACTTTGGCTGGTAGAAAAGTCTGGGAAAACGTTCAGGTGTAGGCTGGAAAGTTGCAAACTTTCCAGAACTAAAAGGGGGACTGAAATAGACTTGAAACAACTGGGGTTTAGGGCAGACCTGAAACAACTGGAGGCCAGATGCCGCTACCTTAGCCCGAATGCAAGCCCAGCCTACTGCGAGGACGGGCGATCTACGATTAAAATTGCTCAGTGGGATGAAAACCCTTTCAAGCAAATTCTAAAATTTCATCAAACTAAAAAAAAATAAAAATTTTCTTCTCTCTTTCGATTCAATCTTTATATTTGCAACTTCTTTATTTTTCTAATTTTAAAATTTAATTAACATGCAAAATCTAAATTCACTCACAAAGGGTAGCCTTTTGGTGTTTGCCCTTATTCTCCAATTTTCATCAGCTTTCGGACAAAAACTCATTCCCTGTGATTACAAGGGAGTAAATGCTGTTGGAGCTATGAAATTGGATGTTTCTGAAAAATCAGCAGATCAAACCTATTTTGTTAAAGTCTATGCACACGCATTGAGAACATCTTCATGCAATGGTGGTGTTTCAACTCAACAGGTAGAGGACGCAGTTAATCGCCTAAATACCGATTTCAATGGTTACGGTATTTATTTTGTGTGGCAGGATTGCGGTATAAACAACATCTGTAACACTAGTTTATATGAGTCATTACCTGATATTTCATCATTGAACAGTACCTATGGCCATTCCGATGGGATAGATTTATTTTTTGGAGACCCTAATTTTGCAGACGGGTATGGAGGATTCGCAAGCGGGCCAGGCGGTTCGCTAGTAGTTTTAGGTTCTGGGGAAGGCTACACAATACTTGATTCTCCAATTCTGACCCATGAAATGGGGCATTGTTTGGGTTTATGGCATACACACCATGGCACTGAAACAGGTGATTGTGAATTGGTAGGGTTTGAGGATGATATGCATGGTGATTTTTGTGGTGACACGAAATCCGATCCTTATGCTTACGTATCATCGGCTAACAATTGCTCGGGATCTGAGTGGACAGGTAACTTAGCTGCATGCGTTTTTATTGATGTGAATGGCAGTAATAATCCAGATGATTGGACCCTTGAAGATGAAAACGGTACTGAATATGTACCTCATTATTCATTTTTGCAGAACTATATGAGCTACTATGCGCTTGCTTGCAGAAACCTCTTTACGCCTAAACAAATTGCTAGGATGAAATCGCATTTGGCAACAATAATCCCAGGCGTAGTCACTAATGATTACCGATACGCAATAGATATGTCATTAGCTCCAGGTGAAAACTATTGTACAAATGATGTTTCTCAAATTAACGTTGAAGTTTGTTTACCAGCAGGCCAAACTTCACCTAATGCAGATGTGAAGTTTTTTCCAACAATTTCCCCACCCTCCTATGCCCAATATATAACTTTTGTTGGAGCGTTTGCAGACGGAAATGAATCCTATACAGTTGACGGAGATTGTGTTTCATTCCCAGTTGAATTTATAATTGATAATAATCTACCTTCAGGGTCAATTTTCAAAATCTATTTGTCAACGACTAGCGACCAATGCCCCTATTTAGATGCCTCAAGGTCGATAAAAGTTAAAGTTGGAGATTGTTTTTGTGAATTGAACAATGGCTGTGGTGGCAATTTTGACGTAACTTCGAACGATTTCGAAAGCCAGAATGTGATGTTTTATTATGATATTACTCCTTGTTCAGGCAATATCGTTACTGGAACCAGTTGGAATTTTGGTGATGGTTCTTCCTATCAAACAACAATCCCCTATTATGATAACTGCACTCAAACGACATATCCTTGGTGGGTTCCTCATCCTTTAACAGGCAATGTTTGTCATTACTATGCTCACCCTGGCATTTACACAGTGACTGTAACGGTTTATTTCAGGAAAACAAATACTACAATCTCTTGTTCAAGGACTAAAACGTTTGAAATTAATGTCTTGGGTTGGGAGTTTACAGGAGGTGGAGAAACCAAAAAGCTTATCAATGAGAGGTCAAATAATTCAGACAATGAATTGAGGGGCGGGGGATTTTTGGCAGTTTATCCTACACCTACCAATGGAGTCTTATCCGTAGAGCTGGAAAACAGAAATGAGCAAAATATTAATTTTGCCATTTATGATGCCATTGGTAAGTTGGTTATGAGCAATAACGATAAACTTGAACCAAATGTCAAAAATAAATTCCAGCTTGATGTTAGTTCTATGCTGCCTGGTATTTATTTTTTGAGGGTTTCTGATGATTCTGGGTTAATTGGAGTAAAAAAGATTTTGAAAGACTAATGCTATTCTTTCAAATGGCATAAGTGATAAGCCCATTTAGTAGTTCAGGCAACTGTATTATTAAGTGGGCTTTTTTTTAATTTAAATGTTCGGCAAACTGACTAGTATTTTGAGATTAGCAAGGCCCCCCGAAATATCAATTCAACAAGGAGCCACTTGTCTCACCATCTTTCCCCGCACTTCCCATTGTTACTCCGCTTGAGCGGGCTTCTTTCCCTGCACTCTCGGTCGCAGTTCCACTGTTTCCCGCCATTTAATTCCCCACGCTCATCACCTTCTTTTCCACCGTCCTTCCCCCCTCCAATTCCAGTCGCAGGAAATAAACGCCATTGGGCAGGCCGCTGGCATCCACGGTGAAGCGGTGCTGGCCCTCGGCGAGGCGCTCGGCTTTGAAGAGGCGTTGCACGAGGCGACCCAGTGGGTCGTAGAGCGAGAGGCTACTGGTGGTGGCTTCGGGCAGTTCCAGCACCACTGTGGTGGAGCCGCTGAAGGGGTTTGGCGAACAACTGAGCGAGGTGAGGGTGGGGCCGTCCGTCTGGTGCTCGTCCTTGCGGTCACGCAGGAAGATGGGCGAGCCAGTGAGCCGCACGGCATCGGCGGGCACGACGGTGGTGATGGCCCGCTCGGCAAAGTCCCAAGTGCGGCGGTGCAGGTTTTTGATATTGAGGCTGGCGGGGAAGGTGTAGTCGGCGCTGGCCTGTTCCGAGCGGTCTTGGTCGGTCATGGCCCAGAGCACATAGGTATAGCCCTCGGTCGGGTGCTTGAAGGCCCCGCCACGGATATTGCTGGGCAAGGCCATTTCGGCGGTTCGGTTGGCATCGTAGCGACTGCCGTGCAGCAGGTGGCTGACCGTGGCGTAGGCGATGCCCGCTTGGGTGCGGCGCTGCTCGTATTTGGCCACGGAGTCCAGTTCGGTGTAGAGGCCCATCAGGTGGAACTCCGAGCGGGCGTCCTTCTCCGTTTCGATGTCGCCGAGCTGATACACGTGCAGTTGGTCAATATCGTTCTGTTGGCAGGCCACGGCGCTCTTGATGAGGTAGTTGCGCTGCGCCTCGTTGGAGCCGAGGTATTCGTCCACCTGAATGCGGGGGATATTGCTTTCGGTGATAATCCAGTGCTTTTCGGGGTAGGTGGCGCCGTCGTAGCCGTAGTTGCGCAGCACGTCATTGAATTGGTTTTTGAGCCGCAGCATCCCATCCACGCAGCGGTCGGAGTGGCGGAAATAGACGAAGCCCATCACGTCGTCGCTCCACTCCCGAAGGCTGTTGTCTATGTGCGGGTAGCTGTGGAAACTGAGCACATCGAAATAAGCGCCGCCCGTGAGCGGGTATTCGGGGCTGACCTTGCCTTGGTCGGGGTTGTCCGTTTGGCGCAGTATGAGGTCGAGGAAGCTGGGGTAGCCCAGGCCGCCCGTGGCCACGTAGTCTTGCGGGTACAGCGATTTTATCACTTCGTAACTGATGCGCAGCGTGCGGATATAGTGCTGCACGGGGGCGTGTATGGCATAGTCGCAAGGCTCCGGGTTGTACTCCCACCAGTTGCCCGGTTCGCCCGGTTTTTTGGAGGAGTTGCCGACGAAGTCGAAATCGGGTTCGTTCCAAATCTCCCAGTAGCGGGTATAGGGGCCATAGACCTGCACCAGCTTCCAGAGGTAGGCGGCGTAGAAATTCTGCTCGTTCACGGGCGTGCCGTTCTCGCCGTTGTCCCAAATAGGTTCGTACAGGTTGGCGAACATCTCCGACTGCACGCCGGGGCAGGGCATGGTCGGGTCACGGTGTTCCTCGGCGGGAAAGCCCACGAAGACCACGTTGTCGTTGATGCCCAGCGAATCGTAATGCTGGAAGGCATCGAGGCGGATATCGTAACCCCAGTAGTCCACGAAGCCCTCCGGCAGCGAGAGGCGCAGTGAGGTGACGCCCGCACCGGGCACGTTCAGGTCGGGGTTGCCTGCGGCAATATCGGCGAGCTGCTGGTCGGTCCAGAAATAATAAGCACCGAGGTTGGCTCCGAAATGGTAGCCCCCGTCGTAGGGCGGCACGAAGGTATTGGCGGTGTAATTGGGTGTTTGCGCAGCAAGAACATGCGAAAGGAAGAGGCTGACAAGCAGCGGTAGCAGGGGGGATATTCTGTTCACGGTATTTGTTTTTTGTTTGCCTTCGGCAATAAAGTGAAACAAAGGTAATAAAACTACGCAAACACAAAAAGTTAGGACATTCGGCCCAAACCTTTGACCTTTACGGCAAAATATTCGAATATGACAGCAGAAAGAACCCGTGCCCAAGAATCGAGGGCAGCCATTCAACAGTTGTACATCAGCATGCGGCACCTCTTCATCCGGGGTGGGTACAAGCCGCTGGGGGTGAGCGGCGAGGCCATGATTGAAGCGCTGATGGTGCTGCGGCCTGAGATTTACGGCTCCATCGCCGACCCGGAACGGGTAGAGTTGGACGGGCTGCTGTATATTTTCCAGCGGTTGCCACAAGGCATCGAAGAGTGCCGCTTTATCCGGCTCATCACCAAGGAGGGCTTCGAGCATTCGGGCTTCACGCCTATCATACCGCCCAAGCGCCGCCGCAACTGCTACCGCATTGACGAAGAGCAGATGTTCATCGAACTGACCAATGGCCGCTCGGACATCTACGACATCCTCACGCACTTGACCTTCCTCTATATTGAAGCGGAAAAGGTGCGCCGCAATGCCCTCGACCCCCGTGGCCGCAAGAAACGGGACTGGCACAACCTCGAAAAAGTGGTGGAGCAGGAGCAGTCCGGCGAGGCTATCAACCGGGAAGTGGCCTGTACTTACCTGAGTGGCTTGCTGGGCCGCACTTTCGAGGATACGTTGTCGGCGGTGAAGCGCTTCGAGGCGGCCAGTAAGGTCAACAGCCTGTTCCATATCGTGTATTGGATGGGCAGGCTTTCCATCGAAGAGGAACTGGAAAAGGACGACCGGGAAATCACTTTCTCGGCGGCCCTGCGGGAGAAAATCGGCCACCACATCTTTGGCGGCCTTTGGGCGGATAATATCAAGCAGTTTTTGCACCAAAAAGGCTGGCTGGAGCGGCCCATCCACATCATCAGCTCGAACCCGCACAGCGTCATGAACTGTCTCTACGCCTTCGGCGCAACGAAGACCAAGCCCGCCAGCATGGGCATGGAGGCCCTCGCCCGCCAACTCAGCCACGAGGACAGCCTGGAGCTTCGGCATCGGGTGGAGGAATACGCCACCCGCCACGGCCTGTACCAACTAGCCGACACCAGCGGCACGAACATCGCCGTGCAAATCATTGATACCGAGCAAATTAGGCCAGAGGGCCTAGCCCCTGAAATCAGTTGGGACGCCACTTTGGTTGCGGAGCAAAAACCGCTGCTGCTCGTCATGGACTATGCCTTCGGCGAACAGGCGTATGAGGTGATGGACGAGCTGCTCAAGCCATTTGATTACGGAGTGCGGATTGCGGATTTCGGATTGGAGGCCGTTGTTCCTGACCTTACTTCGCTGGAGGCAAAAGAGATTGGAGATGCTGCTCCCCAAATCCTCAATCCGCAAGCCCTGTCTGCCGAACAGGCAGGCGCAATCCGCAATCCCTTAAACGTGGCTTCCATCGCCATCATGGGCAAGGCGGGCATACTGGAAGGCGGCAAGGGCGACATCATGGTGCCCACGGCGCACGTGTTCGAGGGCACGGCAGACAACTACCCGTTCGAGAACGATTTTACCAAGGAAGATTTTGAGGGCAACGGCCTGCGGGTAGGGGAGGGCACGATGATAACCGTGCTCGGCACCAGTTTGCAGAACAAAGACATTCTGCGGTATTTCCTATGTTCCTCTTGGCAGGCCGTGGGCTTGGAGATGGAGGGGGCGCATTACCAGAAGGCCATCCAAGCGGCCTCCAAAATCAGGAAGAACATCAGCGAGAACGTGGTGCTCCGCTATGCTTACTATGCCTCGGACAACCCACTGCTGACAGGGCACACGCTGGCTTCTGGCAGCCTGGGCGAGGAAGGCGTGAAACCCACTTATTTGATAACGCAGAAGATACTGAACAGGATTTTTTCAAAAAAATAGGCAAAGCTTTGGGTGAACTAAAGCCCGCTTCGCTACATTTGAGCATGAAAATTCTTCAATCAAATCAAAAACCTTTCAGAATGAAAAAACAATTTAAGGTACTGTTCTTCGTCGCATTCGGTCTTATCGCTGCCATAAATGCAAGCGGTCAAAATTACAGTTCAGCCATCGGCGCAAGGCTAGGCTATCCATTGGCTTTGAGCTACAAGATGTTTGTTTCCGACAGGAATGCCGTCGAATTGTATGGCGGCTTCCAGAACTATTCGTTGAGCAATTCCCTATCCATCAACGGGGCCTACCAGATACACAACGATATAGATGCGGTGGAAAACCTACAGTGGTATTATGGGGTCGGTGCGGGCCTTTATTTCTGGAGCTATGACGCTGGCTACAAGGGTGATTTTAGAGGGGGCACTTCCATTGCTTTGCAGGGCTACCTTGGCTTGGAATATACGTTTGAAGAGATTCCAGTTTGTATTTCTGCGGACTGGATTCCGAGCCTTGCACTTACCGGAGGCACAGGCTTTGGCGGAAGATACGCAGGCTTGGGCGTGCGCTATATACTCGGTAATTAATTGATTATAAAATATTAATTAAACGGAGAAACCTGAAAATCCACTTTAAAAGAGTAGGGGACGGCTGCCGAAAAGTCATTAGAGTAGGCGATTCACGTAATTCTTTAACAAAATGAAGTCAACTAAAAAAATGGTAGTTTTTGCGCTTTCGGCCATATTAGCACTATCTAGTTGCACGGTACGTTTGGTGGATTTTACCACCATCAGTTCAAAAAATGTCAATTTGGGCATTGACAGGTCACTGGGAAAAAAGACCAGTGGAGAAAAATCTTATTTCCTTGGCATAGGGTGGAACATCAAGGATGCCCTAGACGAAGCCCTTGAAAAAGCTGGTCCTGAATATGACATGCTGATAGATGGCGTGGTGCGTTATTCAAGCTACCCATTTGTCTCTTCAGTATCAGTGGAAGGCACAGCTATCAAATCAAGTGCCTTGAAGAAATCATTGGGCGATGCAGGATACAAACTTTGGTTAGAGAAACAAAACGTTTTCGACGCCAATGAAGTTGAAGTAGCGTCGAACAAATAAATAGATTGTTAAACTTCGCTGTAATAGGTTTTGTGCAAATTCCGCTAAGGGTTTAAGGGGTTAATTTGAACAAAATCGATTATTGTTGAGTAACCTAATGAGGTGCAGACCCTCATTTGGTTGAATGTTTAGCGTGTCCGGGATTTTTTTCGGACACGCTAATTTTATAATCATCCCCTTGTTATCATCCCTCAATGTATATTCGTTTTTCGCTTGGCTTAAATTAGGCGTATTGGCCTTATTTCCTATTTTTCTTTTTATATTACCCGCCAATTTTTTTGAACATGGAATAGTGCTTTGCCCATCCAAATTATTATTCAACCTAAAATGCTCAGGCTGTGGCATGACCCGTGCCGTGATGCACTTCCACCATTTTCAATTTAAAACAGCCATAGCATTTAACCCGAACGTTATATTGATTTATCCAGCCTTGGTGGTGGCTTGGGTTATTTTGGTGAAGCGGGCTGCGCTAAATCTAAGGAAGTAATGCTTTGAATCATGCAGCAATTTCGTTGCTTTGTGCGTCATGGCTTTTTCCCGGTCTTGCCTTGGCTGAGCTTGTCGGTGCTGTTCAAGCTGAAAAAGAAGTAGTAAAAATCCTGACTCTAACGGATTGTAGCGATAAGCGCTGGGGCGGGGAATCTGGCCAACAAACCAAGGGGCAGCGCCCCGGAATATTTGTAGCTGGCAGATACGCTTGTTCTGAGGGGCAGCGCCCCGCAATACTCCAACTCCGAGATTGCGGGGCGCTGCCCCTTGGTGTTGGCTTGGAACGACGATAGCTACAAATAGGATGGGGCGCTGCCCCTTTTCGGACGGAAATATAGCCGCCTTTGTTCATCACTATAAACCGCTACTTTCCATACAAATTCAATCAATCAAGTAAACAAAGTGGCTGCCTACAATTGCGGACAGCCGCTTTGTTTTTAGAAAATGTTAAACCTGCATTGCGCTGCGCCAAGGCCAAAAGCATTTCCTAACAGAAGCTCTGAAAACTTTGTTAAAAGCCGTTTCACCTCTTTACTATCGGAAAATAGTGCTGCTACTTTGCCCCATGAAGGAACGGTTGAAAGCAGCTGCCTTTCTGAAATCATCCGAAAAAGAAACAGCTGGGACGCAATTTCAAAACTTGTACCCCGGCTGATTTTCGCTCACAAACAAAATCCTATTTTTATGAAGACTAACAGATTTTTCGCCATCGCAGCCCTTTTTTGCTTCGCAATGTTCAGCAACAAGCTCCAAGCCCAATTGCGGGTGGATGCAACGATTGCCCCCATTAGCCTACTTGCCGCTGATGTGAACGTTGGTGCTGATTTCCAAATCAAGGAGAACTTCAGCCTTGGCGTCACCGCCATGTACGGCACGGGCGATTTCTTTGGCCTGCTGGATAGCCGCACGACCATTCCCGTGAACGTCATCGGTAAATACTATTTCAACCCAAAACATGGTGCGGATGGCTTCTATGCCGATGGTTTTGCCCGCTACGCTTATCGCAATTACAAGCTTACCTACAAAGATGGCACTGCCAATGAGGGTACCAAGGTTGACTTTACCCGCCAACAAGCTGGGCTTGGTTTTGGCTTTGGTTATAAAGTAGTGTCTGCAAAAGGTTTCGTGTTCGATATCGGCACAGGCGTTGGCCGGGCAGTATTTACCGAGGACAATGTGAATGTGGACAAAGAGGACTACAACGATTTTCCAAAGCTTGGGAAGACGATGGGCTTCATCAGGATTGGCGTTGGCTACCGCTTTGGCTCTGGGAAAGAATAATAACCAGTGACTAAAAAGCCAACGGCTCTTCCGGCATTTGTTCGGGGGAGCCGATTTTTTTTTGTAAAAAATTCTGCCTTGCGACTTTTCTCACCTGTCTTTTACCAAAGACCCGCCTATCTTTGCGCCTTCAAAAAAACCGTGGCCCGACTTGGCTGAAAAGACCTAACCGCAGCCCAATGTCTTTCCACATCCTTCACACGTTTTATGAAAAAGCATAATTTCAGCGCAGGCCCTGCCATCCTCCCACAATCGGTCATGCAAGAAGCATCGGAGGCTTGCATCGAGTTCAACGGCATGGGCATGTCCATCCTTGAAATCTCGCACCGCAGCAAGCAGTTCGACGCCGTGGAACTGGAAGCCCGCCAGCTCGTCCATGAAATCGGCGGCTTCGACGACCGCTTTGCCGTGCTCTTCCTCAGTGGAGGCGCTAGCACGCAGTTCGCCCTTGCCCCCATGAACCTCCTCAAAGAAGGCGAAAAAGCTGCCTACGTGGACACCGGCGTTTGGGCCAGCAAGGCCATCAAGGAAGCCAAACTGTTCGGCAAGGCGGAAGTGCTGGCCAGCAGCAAGGACAGCAATTATTCCTTTATTCCAAAAAGCTACGACATCCCCTCGGATGCTGCTTACCTGCACCTGACCAGCAACAATACCATCTATGGAACGCAGTTGCACGAGTTTCCGAAATCGCCCGTGCCCATTGTCTGCGACATGTCCTCCGATATGTACAGCCGTCCGTTTGATGTGGAGCAATTCGGCCTTGTCTATGCGGGTGCGCAGAAAAACCTGGGCGCTGCTGGTGTCACCATCGTCATCGTCCGCAAAGACCTGATTGGCCGTTCGGAGCGGCAGTTGCCCAGCATGTTCGACTACAAGCTGCACCTAGAAAACGGCTCGATGTACAATACGCCACCCGTATTTTCGCTATACGTCACCATGCTCACGCTCCGTTGGCTGAAAGAACAGGGTGGCCTCGCCGCTATTCAAAAGCACAATGAGTCGAAAGCGGCCATCCTTTACAATGAAATTGACGCCAACCCGCTTTTCAAAGGTACGGTGGCAGTGGAAGACCGCTCGTTGATGAACGTTTGCTTCCTGCCTACCAACGCAGACCACGAAGCGCCTTTCATGGAAATGGCCAAAGCGGCAGGAATTGACGGCATCAAAGGACACCGCTCGGTGGGTGGTTTCCGGGCCAGCATCTACAACGCCATGCCGCAGTCCAGCGTGCAGGTGCTCGTGGATGTGATGCGGGAGTTTGCGCAGAAGAACGGTTAACGGTTGACGGTGGTCGGTGGTCGGACAACGGTGGTTCAACCAAAATGCACTTTGACTTGTTTATTGGCAGTTTTGGTGTTGCGGCGCAACTCAAAACACATCATTCAAAACTCATAACTTACGAAAATGTATCCAATAGAACTTACAGCGCCGATGGCCGCTGAACTGAACAATATCGGCTTCGAGAGCCTGACGACTTCTGATTCGGTTGACCAAGTGCTTGACAATCGGGAAGGTACGACGCTAGTGGTCGTGAACTCTGTTTGCGGCTGTGCCGCCGCCAATGCCCGTCCCGGCGTGGCTTATTCATTGCAGGGTGAAAAACGCCCGGACAAGCTCGTGACCGTCTTCGCTGGCGTGGACAAAGCCGCCGGGGAAAAGGCCCGTGAATACATGCTGCCTTATCCGCCTTCTTCTCCAAGCATTGCCTTGTTCAAGGATGGCCGCCTCGTTCATTTCCTGGAGCGCCACCACATCGAAGGCCGCAGCGCACAGATTATCGCCGATAACCTGAAAATGGCGTACGAGCGGTTCTGCTAGGAATGATAAATGATGAATGATGAATGATGAATCAGGCAATGCCCCATTTATCATTCATCATTTATCATTCATCTTTAAATAAGCTGCGTCAATTTCAGCACTTGAAACACCCCAAACCCAATCAGCAGCAAGCCGATAAACTTGTTGACCCACCTCGTAATCTGCTCCGATTTGCTCAAAATCTTCGCTCCGAGCAGGGCATAGCAAACCAATAAAGTAAAAGTGCCGCCCATCACACCGAGTGAAAAGGCCAGCACGTGTGGATTGTCCTTCACCATGATTCCATTGGTGGTAAGCAGTGTAGCATAAAAAATCCAATAAGGAATCACCATGAGGTTCAGCGAACTGATGCCGACGCCCCGCATGAAATCGCCCCGTTTGCTTGGTTTTGCCTCGCCTTCGGCGATGCTGGGTTTCGATTTTGCGAAGAAAAGAAAATAGAAGCCGCCAGCAAGGAACACCACCGTGGCAACGATTTGGAAAATGCGCTCCACATTGGGGTTTTCATTGAAAAGCCAAGTGAAT
>JADLHE010000036.1 GCA_020848965.1 Saprospiraceae bacterium | reverse complement strand
TGCGCCCCCTTTCTACATCTTCATCTTTATAGGAATACCGATTGCCTTGAGTGCCAAGCGTATTGGCAATTTTCACGTAGCCCTTTCCGTCGAGACCGGGGTCTTCGCAATTGGGCGTGAAAGGGTTGGAACTTTCCCGCCGCCAAACTGAAAAGGCGAAGAAATAGTCATCCTTGGCGTTTTCACATTCGTAGGGCTTCGCCCAAGAAACGGTGAACGCATCTGGCAAAGGCTCCACCTGCACATCGGTAGGCGGTGGGCCGACGACCTTTATCCGCACCGCTTTGAGCGTGGCAAGCCCTGTCGTCAGGTCGTTGCCGGTCACGAAATAATCGTCCTCGGCTTTAAAGACAACCGTGTAGGGCAGGTCGGAAATATGTTCGCAAGTCGTTTGCCATCTGAAAATCTTTCTCGCAATTTGGGTCTGGTATTGAGCCGCAGGCTCAGGGAAAGGCCGCCAGTTGTTCACGCTGTCTGCTGGGCTGGTTTCGAGGTCGAATGGGGCACCAACTGCCGATAGCTTAATTTTGTCGCCGGGGTTGATGTCCGAACCCGATACCTCAAACTGGACAACTTCGCCTGCCACTACGCAGATTTCTTCGTCTGCTATGGCAATGGTCGGTGCATGGTTTTCATCGCAATCCACCACCAAAATCTGCATGTCACGCACGGTGGTGTCAATGGGCACGCCATTTCGCCAAGAGATGATAATCATGGCGATATTGTACTCTCCTTTGATTTGCGGGGTCGTCCAGGTGATGGTCCCGGTCTGGTTGTTGATGTCGAGGCAGCAACCGAAACCGCCGATGTTTTGTGGCCAAGTATAGTTCGGCACCGGCGAGTTCGGCCCTTGCATCGGCACGATGAGTTCGTAGGTCAGTAGGTCGCCATCGGGGTCGTAGGCACCGGGATTGTGCACGAAAGGCTCGCCAATACAAGCATAGTCAATGGGTTTGTAAAGTAGGATAGGGGAGGAGTTGCAGCCTTCAAATTGGCCATTGAACAGCGTGAACGTCGTTTGCAAATGGAACTTGACCGCATCGGAGGCGGGCGGGTTCACGTTTAGCACGAATTCATTCCGGTTGGGGTCGGTCATGGAGATGGTGTAGGTGCCGGGGCCGTCGTAGGTAAAGGTTGCTTCGTAAATATTGAACTTGACGTCGTTGGGTAGCTCTTCGCCTTGCGGAGCAAAATTGGGGTCGGGCTGCGGGCCATTTTTGCGGGGCACCTGTACGCAGGTTTTGGCGGCATCGCCCCAGCAAAGCGTCAGCGTGTCACGGTCGGCATTGGGCTTGCTGGTCTTGGTGTAGGTGTAAATGGTGGCCCTGACGGTGTTGCTGTTGCAACCGTTGATTTGTTCCACAATGATTTCCCCCGCCCGGTTGTGCGTGGCGTTGGCATTTGTGAAAAAGAGCGTCAGAAATGCCCCAGCTAGGAGTAGGCGTAATGTCGTTTTCATAACAATTTTCTTTGCAAAGACAGGCTTCAAGCCAGCGATAATGACCTAAAAATAAGGCAAAATAGCAGAACCGCAGGTATTTTTCACCTTTTGGTCGCTCAGCGGCAGTATTGAAGGCCTGTCAGTAAACGAAGCCTTTGGTTTCAAGTTTTTGGCAGCGCCAAAAAAAATGCTGAATAGCCGCCTAGCTTGCCAAGGTGGGAAAGGTTTTTCGCATCAAAAATGGCCGATTTACACTCGCTTTTAATCCTCCAAGCTGTAAACGAAAAGGCCGCTCCGCAATTTCGGCTCGAACCAAGTCACCTTCGGAGGCATGATGAGGTCGTTGTCGGCGATGGCAATGAGCTGTGCCATGCTCACGGGATACATTGAGAAGGCAACGGCCATCTCGCCGCTGTCCACCCGGCGCTCCAGTTCGCCTAGGCCACGGATGCCCCCCACAAAGTCAATGCGCTTGTCGGTGCGGAGGTCGCCGATGCCGAGCAGTGGGGCCAGGATATGGTCGGTGAGGATGGTCACGTCCAGTTCACCGATGGGCGAGCTGTCATAAGTGCCGGGCTTGGCGGTGAGTTTGTACCAATAACCACCGATGTACATGCCGAATGTGTGCAGCGCTTCTGGGCGATAGGCTGCGTCCACGGCTGTCACTTCAAATTTCTCGTGGATTTTCTCCACCAGTTCCTCTTCGTCCCAGCCGTTCAGGTCTTTCACCACCCGGTTGTAGTCCTGTATGGCCAATTGGTTGTCGGGGAAAAGCACGGCCATGAAATAGTTGGCCGGGCCGGGCTTCCCGCCACTGATTTCCTGCCCAACGAGCGCCCCGGCACTGGTGCGGTGGTGGCCGTCCGCAATGTAAATCTTGGGCACTTCCGCCTCGAATAACTGCTGGATGCGGGCATTGAGCGCAGCGTCGGTGATGGGCCAAAGGCGGTGGCCAAGGCCGTCATCGGAAGTGAAATCGTATTCAGGTGCTTGCGCAATAACGCCACTCACGAGCTCGTCGAGCGCCTGAACGTGCGGATAACTGAACAGCACCGGCTCATAATTCAACTTGCTGTAGCGAATATGGTTTTTGCGGTCTTCCTCTTTGTCGGGGCGGGTGAGTTCATGCTTTTTGATGATATTGTTGAAATAATCGGCAATTGCGCAGCAGCCAACCAGCCCCGTCTGCACATGGTCGCCCATCTGGATTTGGTAGGCGTAGAACTGAGCGTTTTCCTCCCGAAAAATGACGCCATCGCTCACCAGTTTGTCAAAGTTCGATTTGCCCTTCTGGTAAATCTCCGGTGCATAGTGGTCGTGCTCCTGCGGGAAATCAATCTCCGGTTTGATGACGTGGTAGAACGAGAGCGGGTTGCCATCGGCCTCATCTAGGGCTTCTTCCCGGTTCAGCACGTCGTAGGGGCGGCTGGCCACGGCCTTGGCTTTGGAGGCTACTGGGCGAAAGGCCCGGAACGGAATGAAGGTACTCATTGCTGCGGTTGGTTTTGAAAATGAGCGGCAAAGGTAGGGTGCTGACGGAAATAGTGGCAGTTCAAATTTTTGGTAAAGCTGTCAAGTGTTTTAAAACAAAAAGCAGCTATATTTGATGGAAAAATCAGAGCCATGTTGCGTGACAGCGAAATTATTGAACCCATTCTTGAAAACCTCCACATGCCCGAACTGGTGGAGGAACTGAACGTCCGCCTCAGACAAGAGCAGCGGCTGAGGCATGAGTTTTATGAAAAAATACAGCCCAGCGACAAATGGGAATTCATCAATGGAAAAATAGTTATGCACTCACCAGCAAAAGACAAACACACAGATGCTAGGGAAAATCTTGGCGGGATTCTGAGATTTTTTGTTGACCTCCATCAAATGGGCAAAGTTTATAGTGAAACCTCGCTCGTTTCACTTTCCCGTAATGACTACTTGCCTGATATTTCCTTTTTCTCAAAGGAGAAATCAAGCAAGTTTCAACCCGACACTTGGAAGTACCCCATCCCCGATTTTATAGTCGAAATACTCAGCGATGGCACTGCCGCTACCGACCGTGGGGTCAAAAAAGAGGACTACGCCGCCCATGGCGCTAAAGAATACTGGCTCGTTGACCCAGATTTACAATTGGTGGAACAATACCTTTTGGACGAAAAAAAGAAGGAGTTTTGGCTGTTCACCAAGAAATCGGTTTCGGACCAAATTGACTGTAAGACCATTGAAGGATTGAGCTTCCCCGTGGCTGCCATTTTTGATGAACAGGTAAAGATGCAAGTGTTGAAGGATTGGCTGAAGTGAATTCAATTAAAACTAAATTAAGGCCATTGGTTATACCTTTGGCCTTTTTCTTTTTGCTTCGCAAATCAAAAAACCAATTTCATCGTTAGAAATGCCGTCTTTTAAGTTAGACAGTTAGACAGTGGGCAGTGTGCAGTCAGGGCCAACCAGCTTTGTCACCTCCAATCACGAGTCACGAATCACCAATCACTCCAATGAAGTATATACTACCAGTCATATCCCTCCTTTTTTTCCTCACCGCCTGCAACAAGGAGGAGAAATTCACCACTGACAAGGGCGATAAGCTCGAATTTTCGGTGGACACGCTTCGCTTCGATACCGCTTTCACGGAGTTGGGCACCGATACCCGCTATTTCCGGGTCTATAACCCACACAATAAAAGCATCCGCATTTCGAAGATACAACTCGCTGGCAATCAGCAATCTAAGTTCAACCTGAACGTGGACGGCATCGCAGGGGATTCGCACGAAGACGTCATCGTTTACCCTAAAGATTCCATCTACGTCTTCGTGGAAGTGACCATCAACCCCGACGACCCGCTTTCCAATAGTCCGTATTTCGTGTATGATTCCATCCGTTTTGAAACCAATGGAAATGAGCAATGGGTGACCCTCGAAGCTTGGGGACAAAATGCCAATTATATCCCCAACCGCTGGTCGAAGGACAGCATCACGCTTTACAGTTGCGGTGGCGGTGAGGTCATTTGGGACGACCCCAAGCCCTACGTCATCTATGGAATCGTGGCCTTTGATGATTGTACGCTGACCCTGCCCGCTGGGGCAAGGATTCACGTACACGGCGGCTTATCGAGGGCCATTGACCCCACATCGGGGAAGAGCCTGATTTACAATACGGGCAGGTTGTTTTTCTTGGAAAATGGTCGGCTCAACGTGCAGGGCACACCCGAAAACCCCGTAATTTTCGAAGGTGACCGATTGGAAGATGATTTCAAGGAAGCCGACGGTCAATGGACGGGCATCATTCTGGGGGCGGGCAGCACGGGTCACTATATGGAAAATGCCGTGGTGAAAAACTCGCTGTTCGGCGTCTATGTGGATTCCTCGGCGGAGCTTTCGATGAAAAACGTGCAGGTTTACAATACCTCTGGCGTCGGGCTATTTGCCTACCATGCGGCGGTGACGGCGGAGAACTGCCTGTTTTACAATAATGGAACCCATGCCATCCAATTGGCCAACGGTGGCGACTATAATTTCACCTATTGTACCCTCGCCAATTACGGCACCGATGCCTCTGCCTTAAGCATGGCCAATGGTGTCTGTTATGACCAACTATGTCAGTCAAAAAGTTCTAACCCATTGAATGCCTATTTCACCAATTGCATCCTATATGGCTCCAAACGGGATGAAATCACCTTGAATGATTTTGAAAGAGGCAATGATTTCTACTTGGACTATTATTTTGACCACTGCATCGTGCGGGTGGACGACCTGCTCGACCCCAATACGGGCTTCCCCGATTTCTTCGACCATTGCAATGCTTGTCTGACGCCCACTACGCAGGAAGCCTTATTTGCCGATATAAACGAGGACGATTACCATTTGGATACCCTCTCCGTGGCGGAGAAAATGGCAGTGCCTGTGCCCGCTATTTTGTTCGATTTGTTGGGCAACGAACGGGATGCAGCCACGCCCGATATTGGATGTTTTGAGTATAAAAGCGAATGAGTTGAACTAGTTGCTTGGCATCTTTTGGAACGACATGCCTGGCCCCACTGAAATGATTTCCGGGAAGCCCGGCAGCATGTCCAACTGGAAATAACGCCCTGCCCGGTCCAGTTGCCGCCGCCACGACACCATGCCGCCGTGCCAAACGAACTTCGTCATCCAGCGCTGGTTGTCGCTGATTTTGAAGAGGCCCTCGTCCACATAGCCCGGCAGCAGTGCCCAGTTTTGCCGATAGAAGAACATGGGGCCGAAACTGATGTCCACACTGTTGCGGGAATCCCAAAGCTGGTTTTTGCTGATGAAACCGCCCAGG
>JADLHE010000035.1 GCA_020848965.1 Saprospiraceae bacterium | reverse complement strand
ATCTCAACCCAAGTGGGAACGGGCACCACCAGCCGCAATTAGTTTAACTATTGCAGAGCAAGAAAACTTGCCTAACTTGCCCTTCGATTTCCGGCAAGCAACCATGCCAAAAGGGCCGGAAGCAGCACGCTTCCGGCCCTTTTGCTTTGCAAAACCTTCATTCAGCATGACGAACGAAAAGATTCCTACCACCATCAATCCCAGCCTCCGAATCGGTACATGGCTGGTAAGCGCTGTTGCAATTTTACTCACACTGGCACATGGCCTCGACCTAGTGGCACTTCCGCCATTGGTGCCCACAATCGCCCGTTGGGCTGCCATTGCCCTGTTGTCCGTGGTCTGTTGGCAGCGCAGCAACCTCACTGTTTGGATACTTTTCAGCATGGTCATTGGGGTGGAAGTCGGCTATGATTTCCCGGCCTTCGGCAAAGAGTTGGACATCTTCTCCAGCATCTTTATCCAATTGATAAAGACCATCATCGCCCCATTGTTGTTCGCCACATTGGTCATTGGCATTGCTGGCCACGCCAACCTTCGGGACATGGGACGGCTTGGCCTCAAAACTATCGTTTACTTTGAAATTGTGACCACTGTGGCGCTGTTCATAGGTCTTGGAGCCATCAACCTCACCAGGGCAGGGGATGGCATCAAGAAAGAAGCAGTTTCGGAAAAACTGAACGTGACCCCTACTGACCTGACCATGAAAATGGATACAACGGGTGGTGGCGGCAAACTCACCGCCAACTATGGCGATAAGTCTGTGGAATTCGTTTCGCCCAAGAAAAGAGATGGCTGGAAGGAAATCGTACTGCATATTTTTCCGTCCAATATCGCCAAATCGGTGGCAGATGGGCAGGTGCTTCAAATCGTCGTGTTTTCCATCCTCTTCGCAATGGGCCTGATGTTCGTGGAAGCCAAGCACAAGACCACCATGATTGATTTTTGTGATTCGCTGGCCCATGTCATGTTCCAGTTCACCAATTTCGTGATGAAGCTGGCCCCCATCGCCGTGGGCGGCGCCATTGCCCATACCGTGGGCGACAAAGGGATTGATGTACTCAAAAACCTCGGTGTGCTGGTGCTCACTTTGTACGGAGCGCTTGCCGTATTCATTTTACTGGTATTCGTGCCTTTGATGATTTGGTTGAAAATACCCATCAAGCGCTTCATCAATCATGTGAGCGAGCCTGCCACCTTAGCCTTTGCCACCAGCAGCAGCGAATCGGCACTGCCCTTGGCGCTGAAGAACATGGAGAAATTCGGTGTGCCCCGCAAAATCGTGGCCTTCGTATTGCCAACTGGCTACAGCTTCAACTTGGACGGCTCCACCTTGTACCTGTCCTTGGCCACTATTTTCGTTGCGCAAGCAGCAGGATTGGAAATTGGCATTGGCCAACAAATCGTCATCGTGCTGACGCTCATGCTCACGAGCAAGGGCGTGGCCGGGGTAAGCCGGGCATCCCTCGTCATTTTGGCGGGCACCTGTGCTCAGTTCGACCTGCCAGATTGGCCCATCGCCCTCATTCTCGGTGTGGATGTGCTGATGGACATGGGCCGCACCTCCGTCAATTTGATTGGCAACTGCTTGGCCACTGCCGTCATGGCCCGCTGGGAAGGCGAGGCGCAATGGGACGATGAGGCATCATAAGGCAAGTTTTGGATACAAATGGCTTATCAATAAACCAATCAGTCGAACCGCATTGGATTTTGACAAAAAATTCCACTGAGTCGCATTTAAAGTTTTTGGATTTGAGCCTACCTTTGCAGCCATTTTCAAAAAATGACCTTTGGCACAATCGGAGCAATCCATGCCGGGGCCATTCAATCCTGTAAAACTTCAATCCCCGCCGAAGGCGGGTAAACTTCAATCCTTCAAAATGGGAAGAGCATTTGAATATCGTAAGGCAACAAAAATGAAGCGCTGGGCAGGTATGGCCAAGGCGTTCACCCGTGTGGGCAGGCAGATAGCGCTGGCTGTGAAATCTGGCGGCCCCGACCCCAACTACAACCCCCGCCTGCGCATGGCCATCCAGAATGCCAAAGCCGCCAATATGCCCAAGGCCAACGTGGACAATGCCATCAAAAAGGCTTCTTCCAAGGAGTCGGAGAACTATGAAGAGGTCATCTACGAGGGCTATGCACCACATGGCATTGCCGTGCTCGTGGAAACCGCAACCGACAACCCCACCCGCACCGTGGCCAACGTGCGCCACGTCTTTTCTAAATACGGCGGTTCACTTGGCACATCTGGCTCGGTGAGCTATATGTTCTCGCACAAGGCGGTGTTCGTTGTTGCAAAAACGGCTATCGGCGACCGTGACGAATTCGAGCTCGAAATGATTGATGCGGGCTTGGCAGAAATCAGGGAGGAGGACGACCAAGTGCTGCTCTATGCCGCTTTCAGCGATTTCGGGACTTTGAACAAGGCGTTGGAGGACAAAGGCATTGAAATTCAGGAATCGAGGTTCGACCGGGAGCCTTCCATGCTGAAAAAACTGACGGACGAGGAAGTGGAAGAGGTCATCAAGCTCATTGAAAAAATGGAGGAGGATGACGATGTGCAGAACGTGTTCCACACGATGGATATGTCGGAGTAAGTAGTTTCGAGTTTTCAGTTTTGAGTTTAGAATTGGCGCAAGGCATTGGTATTCAATACTTTGTACGAATTTAAACCTAAGCTAAATTCGAGGATATACTTGATTGGGTGGTAGTAGGCTTATTCGTTTTATCGGAATACTTCACCTGACACTAAGAATAAAAACGGCGGCGGCATCTTTGATGCTGTCGCCGTTTTTGTT
>JADLHE010000034.1 GCA_020848965.1 Saprospiraceae bacterium | reverse complement strand
TGAATTACGATGGGCTTTGAATTAACGAGGTCAAAAGCATTGATTTTATGGAGGCTTTCAAAATTTCGGATTAAACCTTTCCGCACATCCGCATTGCTGATGATGCCTTTTAATTGGCCATTATCAACAATTAAAACAAAAGCCATTTCATATTTTTCAATGGCCAATAATGCACTCTTAAAATCCAAATCCCGCACGTCCAAAATGGGCAGTTCCGCCGTTTCTATCATAAAATCCTTGATTAAATAATGGGAACCAACAACCTCCCGCTTCAAGTGCAGCAGCGCTGGGCCGACCGACTTGTTTTGGAACAAAAACGACCCAACGACGGCGCTTTCCACGCCTAAGTTTCGAAGGATGAAGCTCACCTCTGCGTTCACCCCGCCGTCCACTTGGATTTGGTGGCTTGGGAATTGCCGCCGGAATTGCCGTATTTTCCGAAAAGTCTCTTTGTTGAACACTCCCCCACTCTGCCCCGGCGTGGTGGTCATCAGCAGCACGTAGCTGCACCGCTCGGCATAGAGGGCGAAGGCCTCCACGGGCGTGTCGTTCATCATCGCCAGGCCGATTTGGCCGGGGAGGTCGGCTGGAAACTGCACCATCTCCCGAAATTGCTCCAACTGAAAGGACACCCGACTTACTGGCGTTTTGCGAAGCAAGTCAAAATACCGCTCCGGTGTGGGCGAGATGATATGCAGGTCAACGGGCGTGGAACTGCTCTGGTGAATAGCCTCAATGTCCTTGAAAACATTGGGGTCATCGTTGCAGTCCACGTGGAAAAAGTCAATGAAATGCTCGTCCAATTCCCGCACGACGTCGGCCAATGGCTGGTGTTTGTTGCTGTAAATGGAGGCACTTATTTTCATTGCGTCGCAAAAATAGCAGGATTAGATTGTAAAGTCGAAAGGGATTACTAAGCCCGATAGGGATTGGTAAGCCCGGCTTGGGTGGCTCCCGCTCAGGCTTAGCAATCCCTCCCGCTGAATGCTACCAAGTTCTCCCAAAAGGGATTGGTAAGCCCGGCTTCGGTGGCTCCCGCTCAGGCTTAGCAATCCCTCCCGCTGGTCGGGCTTACCAATCCTTCGCTGAATGCTACCTAATTCACCTTTAACCGCTTTTCTTTGCGGCTTAATTTGGAACAAAGGCCAAAAAATGGCCGTTAACACAAACAAGTGTGGGGCATGCTGCCGCCCATAACAATCTAACAATCAAGCAATTCAACAATTATAAATATGTCGTTGTCAACCAGATACTCCCCCAAAGAAACCGAAGAACGCTGGTACGCCCATTGGGAGGCGAAAAACTATTTTCACTCTGAGCCGGACGAACGGGAGCCATTCACCATCGTCATACCGCCGCCAAACGTGACGGGCGTGCTGCACATGGGCCACATGCTCAACAACACCATCCAGGATGTGCTCATTCGCCGGGCGAGGATGCAGGGCAAGAACGCCTGCTGGGTGCCCGGCACCGACCACGCCAGCATCGCCACCGAGGCGAAAGTGGTGCAGTTGCTGCGCAAACAGGGCATCAAGAAGGGCGACATTCCACGGGAAGAGTTTCTGAAACATGCCTTCGATTGGAAGGAAAAATACGGCGGCATCATCCTCGACCAATTGAAAAAACTGGGCGCAAGCTGCGACTGGCAGCGCACCCGTTTTACGATGGAGGAGAGCCTTTCGAGGGCCGTCATCCATGTTTTTGTTGACCTTTATAAAAAAGGAAAGCTCTACCGAGGCCTGCGAATGACCAACTGGGACCCAGAGGCGAAGACCGTTTTGAGCAACGAAGAGGTCATCCACCGAGAGGAGAATTCGCAGTTGTTTCACATCAAATACAACCTCGTCGGCGAACCCGCAGACGGCATCATCATCGCTACGCAACGCCCGGAGACCATCATGGCTGACGTGGCCATCGCCGTACACCCGGAGGAGGAGAAATACAAGCACCTCGTCGGCAAAATGGTGCTTATCCCATTGATTAACAAGCCAATACCCATCATCGCCGATAGCTACGTGGACCGGGAGTTCGGCTCTGGGGCGCTGAAAATCACGCCTGCCCACGACCAAAATGACTTGCAGGTTGGTGAACGTCACGGCCTACCCGTGGTGGACATCCTGACCGAGGACGGCAAGCTGAACGCCGATGCACAAATCCTCGTGGGCGAAGACCGTTTCGTGGCCCGCAAGAAAATCCGCAAGCTGCTCGAAGACGCTGGCAACCTCGTGAAAGTGGAGGATTATCGCACTAGCATTGGCCACTCGGAGCGCACGGACGCCGTCGTTGAGCCGAGGCTCACCAACCAATGGTTCCTGAAAATGGGCGGCTTCGCCGCAACGGCCCTCGAAGCAGTGAAAAGCGGCGAAGTTAAGTTTTACCCCGAAAGCATGTGGAACATGTACTACCAATGGCTGCAAGAGGACAATGTGCGGGACTGGTGCATCAGTCGCCAATTGTGGTGGGGGCAGCGTATTCCGGCGTGGTACATTTCTAAGTTGGCAGTTGGCAGTTGGCAGTTAGCAGACGGCTCCGAACCACAATTTTCGGAAAGCGGACGACTGATGGATGGAGATGAGGAAGCGGTTTTTGTGGCTGAAAATGCAGGGGAAGCGTTGACATTGGCGAAGCAAAAAACTGGCATCAATACCCTGACTATCAATGATTTGCAGCAAGACGAAGACGTGGTGGACACCTGGTTCAGCTCGTGGCTCTGGCCTATTGCGGTGTTTGATGGTTTTGAGAAAAAAGACGACCTGAAATACTACTATCCAACCAACGTGCTGGTGACGGGTTGGGACATCATGTTTTTCTGGGTGGCCCGGATGATTATGTCGGGCTACGAGTGGTCAGAGGAACTATTGGGCGCTGATTTGAAGGGCAAAATGCCGTTCCATGACGTATATTTCACGGGCATGGTTCGAGACAACAAGCGCCGCAAAATGTCGAAGTCGCTCGGCAACTCACCGGATGCGCTCTCGCTCATCGAGAACTACGGGGCCGATGGCGTCCGCTTCGGGATGCTGCTCTCTGGTTCGGCGGGCAACGACATTATTTTCGATGCGCCGTTTGACCCGGTGACGAAGGAAGTGCTGAACGAAAGCAAGCTCTGCGAGCAGGGCCGCAATTTCTGCAACAAGATGTGGAACGCACTTCGTCTCATCAAGGGTTGGGAGAAATCGGACGCCGAACAGCCGGAGGTGAACGCCCTCGCCGTGGCTTGGATGAAGGATAAATTCGACCAGACACTGGCCGAAGTGGAGGCCAATTTCACCACCTACCGCCTCGGCGATGTGCTGATGGGCTTGTACCAAACCATTTGGGACGATTTCTGTTCATTTTACCTTGAAATCATCAAGCCCGCCTTCAACGCCGATGGCACGAGCGAGCCGATTGACCACCAGACCTACGAGGCGACCATTAATATCTTCGAAAAAATGATGGCGGCGCTGCACCCGTTCATGCCGTTCGTGACGGAGGAAATCTGGCACCAATTGCGTGACCGCAAAGCCGGAAACGACTGCGTGGTGGCGGTTTACCCAACTGCTGGCCGGGTGGACACGGACTTGATTCAGAAGGTGGACAAGGCGAAGGATTTGATTACCAAAATCCGGGAAAGCCGCAGCAGCAAAGGCATTTCACCGAAGGAAAGCCTGCGCCTGTTTGCCCAAAACTTGCCGAGCACCCAAGCCATGTTCGAACTGAACGGCCTCGCCGGGCTAGTGCAGAAAATGGGCAATCTCAGCGAGTTGAGCTTCACCGACGACGAGCCAGCGGGCACGGTTTCACTGCTTTCCGGTACGGAGAAGTACTTCCTCGAAATGAACATCACCATTGACGTAGCCGCCGAGCGGGAGCGCATCACGAAGGAACTTGACTACTACCGTGGCTTCGTGGCCAGCGTGGAGAAGAAACTTTCCAATGAAAAATTTGTAGGTGGGGCACCTGCTGCCGTGATTGACGCCGAGCGGAAGAAGCTGGCGGACGGGCAGGAGAAGATGCGGATTTTGGAGGAGGGGTTGGCGAAGTTGGGTTAAACAGCTTAACTTTGTTAAAATTCATAGTTATGACGACAGCAGCCATTTTGGAAAAAACAACGACGGGCAAAGGCCACGAAGGCGGGCCTGCCCTGATTTCCACCGAAGCATTTTATAGGAAATATGGCCAGCGGGAAGATGGCTACAAATACGAATTGGTCAATGGGCGTATTGAAAAGTTCAAGAAAACG
>JADLHE010000033.1 GCA_020848965.1 Saprospiraceae bacterium | reverse complement strand
AACAGCCTTTACCGCATCGATGGCGGCGATGTTTTCACGTCCATCCAAAACGACGCCACGGACGATGGCGGCCTTTCGTTTGGCACAGCTTGGGCCGACTACGACCGGGACGGCGACCTCGACCTTTTCGTAGCGAACCGCAAGAACTCCGGCAATTTCTTCTATAAAAATACACGGGGCACCTGCAACGCCTGGACCTCCATCAAACTGGTGGGCACTGGTTCCAATCGCTCCGCAATCGGTGCAAGGGTGACCTTAACGGCCATCATCAATGGTCAGACGGTGACGCAGACTCGTGAAGTGCAGGGACAAAGCGGCGGCGGCACTGGTGGCCAGAATGATATGACCTTGTCGTTCGGTCTCGGGAATGCCACCACCATTAATTCCATCGTCGTAAGGTGGCCTTCTGGCTATCGCCAAACCTTGATAAACCAGTTGGTGAACCAGCGCCTAACCATCACCGAAGACAATTTGTCGGAAGTGAGCGGCCAGGTTTACTATGAAGAAAATCTTGTGTGTTCCACTGGCCTGCCAACACCACCTGCAGCCAGCCAATCGGCAACTTATCGTACGGCTAATGCAGGTGATTGGTCGTCCCCATCCACTTGGGCTGGTGGCAGTGTGCCAGCTTTCAACAGCATCAACAACCGCACCATCAGCATCGAGCATGATGTGACCATTCCGAGCGGCAGCATTTATATTACAGGTACAAGCACCCAGATTTGGATAACCAATGCCAAGCTCAAAATGACCAATGGCAATTTGACGATGGACCGGGGCAGCCTAAGGCTGCTCGGTGCCACCCTCGAAATGAACAATGGCAATTTTGACATAACGGGTGCAACGGCCTATTTCAATGCCGTGCAAAGCAGTGTGACGGTTTCTGGAAACCATACCTGCATCGGAAAAAAACGATGGGAAAATGCGTGCATACAAGTGACGGGCAGCTATGTCAATGCCGGCCCCGATACCTTGACCAACGTGAAAATGGATGTTCGGGGCAATTTCCAGAACTATATTTCTGGCAATATGGTGGTCAACAATGCCAGAATCCACGTGACCAATGGCGAGTTTCAAAACCTGTCGCCTTCCGTGGTCAAGGGAAGTGGGTTGGTCATTTGGCTGGAAACAGGCAATATCCAAAACTATGCAATCTGGACGGCAACCATCAGCCAATATTGCACGCCTAGTTGGGCTACGCCAGTTGGCATATTGGCTGCTTATTTGCCTTCGGCAAAGAACTGTGCCACCATTGCTGCACAATTTGTGGACAGCCCTTGCACGGTAACGGTATCACCATCAAGCGTTGTGAACAGGGTCGGCATCCCGTATGCCAAAGTGATTTTCCAGCCGGGTGATATTGCCGTCTATGCAGACGAAAATGGCTTTTATTCTGCATTCCTGCCTGCCGGAAGCTACACCATGCAGCAGAACACGAGCTATAATTTTCAAGCAAAATGCCCCAATACGACTGGTACGCAAAACGTGACCATCAGCGGGGCTGGGCAGGTATATGCCAGCCGTGATTTCGGAAGCATTCCGATGAGCACCTTGCCTGACCTCTTTACAGAAGTGGTGACCACTGCCCACAGAATTGGAGCGCATAACCTATTGATGGTGAACTATGAAAACATGGGGCTTTCTGCTTCGGAAAACACGATTCTCGAAGTGCAAGTGCCAAGCGATATTGAAATCTTGCTGACTTCAATCCCGCAATTGCCTGCCAAGGCAAGCTCCCTTTCATTTGACTTGGGTACTGTGCCAGCCAATGGCAAAGGCGTCGTTTTCATTTCATATTCCTTGCCGACAGGCACCCCAGTGGGCAAGACGCTCACGGTGACATCCAATATTAATGGTTCTACTCAGGACGCAAATACCGCCAATAATATTTCAACCAATACATCAAACTCCGTTGCGGCTTATGACCCGAACGACATCAGCGTAAGCCCTAGCCGCTACGTGAAAAGGGATGAATGGATTAACTATAAAATCCGCTTCCAGAACGTGGGCAATTTCCCTGCTGGGCAAGTAAGGGTGGAGGATGAATTGCCAGAAGGGCTGGACATTTCCACCCTCGAACTGGGCGGTGTGAGCCATACCTACAGACTACAGGTGCAGGGTCGTAAACTTATTTGGACTTTCCCAAACATCAACCTGCCCGATAGCCTCAGCAATGAACAAGAGAGCCACGGTTATATCTCTTTCCGCATCAAAGCCAAGGAATCGCTCACGCTTGGCGACCGGATGTTGAACCGTGCTGCCATCTTTTTCGACAACCTGGAACCGGTCATCACGAATACCGTGGAAAGCATTCTGACGGGTGAAATCACCAAGGAAACCAGACTGAATGCCCAACCTTTGCAAATGTTCCCCAACCCAAGCTCAGGCAAGGTCACGGTTCAGTCCTTTGATTTGAACACGGAGCCAGATGCGTTTTTCATCGAAATTTCGGTCTTTGACCAATTCGGAAGGCAGGTGTTCCTGGCAAAAGACATTGCCAGCCAACGCCAAGAACTGGCCCTTTATGAGTTGACTGCTGGCAACTATTATGTGAAAGCATTGGACAGCAAAGGCAGGGTCTATACCGGGACAATTGTTTTGTTGAAAAACTAAGTTCCATCCAACTGAAATGCATCATTTTCCAATATAGGAAAGAATATTCCAACCATTTAAACACAAAAACGAATTTGTGCAGCCAACTCGTTGTCAATCAACGGGTTGGCTCTTTTTTTGTTAATAGGGTTTCAAACAATATGAACTTGGCGCTAAGCTAAAATTCCTGTTCATGTACCGTAGTCAGGCCGTGCTCAATAAACTCATCCTCTTGCTCACGCTGAGGATTCTGAGCTATTTCACCCTTTTCCCCGACTCGGTCATTTTGACGCAAATCACCAAAACGGGCTTGCGGGTCTTGCTTACGTTTCTCGCTTTCGCAATGCTCAAATCCCTGCAAGACAAGCACCGCAGCTTTTCTTTTTCCTACGATAACCGCACTCCGCTTCTGCTTTATATAAGCTATCTGTTGCTGGGCCTTTTGTCCGTTGTGTGGGCCTCCCTGCCGTATTATTCCCTGCTGCAATGGAGCATGATAGTGGAAGCGCTGGTATTTGCTTGGTTTTTCACGCAATTGGTGAGCTTTTACAATGCGGTGAGCGACAACCACGCCCGATTCTCGCTGCTGTTTGGGCGGGCAGCGCTGTTCATCTGCCTTGGCTTTTTGTTCGGCTGGTACTTCGACCCCGAAACCTTTGCCCGCATGACCCACGCCGGAGAAGTGGCCCGGCTCGGTGGCATCATCATCAACCCCAACGAATTGGGCATGTTTGCCGTACTTGGCGCTGTGATGGGCTATACCGAACTCTTGGAAAAACAGTCAAAAAAACTCAATTACGGACTGCTCGCCGTCAGTGTTTACGTGCTTTTGCTGACGCAATCCCGTTCCTCGTTGATAGCCTTTCTGCTCGTTTCGGCCATTTTTGTGCTTCGCTTGCGCAATTTGCGGGTCATTTCCCTTTCGGTCATAGGGGTGGTAGTCGTGTTGCCCTTCCTTTTCCAATCCATCATCCTGAAGCAAGGCGATATGGAAGAAGTGATGAGCATGACGGGACGGCTCCCGTTTTGGCAAGACCTCTTTACCGATGGTTTCACCAAAAGGCCATTGCTCGGCTACGGTTTCATGTGCGTTGCCGAAGGCGAATACTTCGAGAGCATCCACTCCTACTCCGCCAAAATGACCCACAATACCTTCATTCAAGTGCTGCTGAACCTCGGTCTCGTGGGCATTTTCATCTGTTTCTTGCAGCTGCTCTACACTTTTGTTGCCATCGGCAGAAGCTCAGACGCCTACCACCGTTCGCTCGCTATCATGATGTTCATCCCTATCTTCATCAATTCTCTCACGGAGTTCGGCATCTTCGGCGAATCCAACTACGGCATCCAGTTTTACCAATTGCTCATCCTACTTTTCGTGGTTAAAACGCAGCCCGTGGCCAGCGTCGAACCTATACGGATAAGGCACATAAACACGGTTGCCACATGAGCCAGCCCCAGGAATTTGATGTGCAGGTCTTGGCGCAGCTTTTTTTTCCAAATGAGTCAGAAGTCAAGGTGCTGGGCAATGTGCAAAATGACGAACCGTTCTTGAATGCTCCAGCCTATTTTGCCTTCGGCAAAGTGCGGGAATTGCCAGCATTCGAGCGCCTTTCGTTCGGCTACCTATGCAATACCGATGGCAGCATCCGATGGCTCTATCCGTTGCGCAGCAAAAAGCCAATGTTCCTGAGGCTCTACAATGCTTCCGGGTGGCGGGGCAAGCTATTTCGGATGGGCCTGAAAACGGCATTTTCGCTCGGTTTGGATGGGCTGCTTCGCTCAGGCAAGCTGCATGTTTTTTATAAAAAGGAACTGCCATTCGATGGGCTTTTCCAGCTTTGCCCTTCGGGCAATTTCGCCATTTTTACGGGCACGGTGGGGGAGAACCGCAAAGCCGTTTTTGTGTTGGAAGACGCACATAACGAAGTTTGGTTTTTCAAACAACCACTGACCCTTGCCGCTCAAAGACTGGTTGAAAATGAGCACAAGGTTTTAACCGAATTATCGCATTTCCGTTTTGAAAAACTGGCCCTACCAAAGGCAAAAAAACTGGACAAGGGCCTATTGGTTTCGGATGTGAAACCCAGCCAAGAACGTACCAGCGCCGAATTGCAAGTCATTCATTTTCAGGCAATTGCAGAGTTATATGATGCTACCTCTGAAGTTCGGGAAGTCTCCAGCCTCGCTTTTTGGGATGAAATAAACAGCCATTTAAATGCAATACCCACACTGCCGGCCAATAACGACCTCGACCCAGCTAGAATGGAGCGGACACTCGCTTTACTGCATCTATTGCGAAGCAGTTTCAACGAAACCCAAGCCATCGCAACAGCGGTCGCCCACGGTGATTTTACCCCTTGGAACCTTTATCTTGGCCATGACCGACTGCATGCCTATGATTGGGAACTATCGGAGCGGCTGCCGCTGCTCTACGATGCTTTTCACTTTGTTTTTCAGTCCAGTATTTTGATTAAAAAACTGCCCTTTCTACAGATAAAGGAAGAACTAAAACAATTGGAGGAAAACGACTTTGTGCAAAAACTATTAAAAGCGTATAATCTGGATTTTAAACTATATTATCAGCTTTATTTGCTGCGCAATACCAGCTATTATTTGTTTAAATATAAATCGCAGCAACCACTGCACCAGCAAGCGCATTGGTTGGTGGAGGCTTGGGAAGCAGCTTTAATGGATGCGTGTTAAACGATGTTTTAAAAGCCATATTCTTCCAATTTTCTATACAAGGTCGCCAACCCTATCCCCAACAGCTCCGCCGTTTTGGTTTTGTTCCCGTTGGTATGCGCCAGCACCTTTCGGATATGTAGTTTTTCGATTTCCGCCAGTTTCATCAGGTCGAGTTGGTTGCCCGACTCCGTGTATTGGAAGTCGTAGGGCAGGCAATCGAGTGAGAGATTGGGGCCAGCAGCCAATATGACCGCCCGTTCGATGACGTTCTTCAACTCCCGAATATTTCCTTTCCAAGGGTGGTTCATCAAGGCTTTCAGGAAGGCGTCGTCCATGCCGAGCGGTTTTTGGCCCATTTTGGCACTGAACATTTTGATGAAATGGACGGCTAAAAGCTGAATATCATCCTGCCGCTCGGCCAAAGAGGGCAGCCGGATATTGAAGACGGAAAGTCGGTAAAACAGGTCAAGGCGGAAATTGCCCTTATCGCTTTCAGTTTGCAGGTCACGGTTGGTGGCGGCGATGATGCGCACGTCCACACGGGTTTCCTTCGTTTCGCCCACCCGCATGAAGCTGCCCGTTTCGAGCACCCGCAGCAGTTTTGCTTGCAGCACGAGGTCCATTTCCCCGATTTCATCCAAGAAAATAGTGCCGCCATTGGCCTCTTCGAAAAGCCCGATTTTGTCCTTTACCGCCCCGGTGAACGAGCCTGCCTTGTGGCCGAACATCTCGCTTTCCAGCAGCTCCTTGCCGAGTGCGCTGCAATTGATGGCCACGAAATGCTTGCCGCTGCGGTTGCTGGCTTGGTGGATGGCTTGCGCAAAGACCTCTTTGCCCGTGCCCGTTTCGCCCGTGAGGAGTACAGTGGTGCTCGTGGCCGCCACTTTTTTCGCCATTTCGATGGCATGGAGCATGGGCTTCGATTGCCCCACCACCTTGCTGAAACTGTGCCGTTGGTCGTTGGCACTGGCCGTGGCGGCTTTCGTCTCAAATTGTTGCAGGGCTTTCTCTACGGCCCTGCTGAGTAGCGGGATGATTTTGTGGTTGTCGTCGCCCTTGGTGATATAGTCGAAAGCCCCCGCTTTGATGGCTGTCACGCTGTCTGGTATTGCGCCGAAGGCGGTCAGCAAAATGACCTCGCTCTGTGGGCTGATGGCCTTGATTTTTGGTACCATGTCCACGCCGTTGGCATCGGGCAGTTTCACGTCGCAAATGATGGCGTGGATTTGCTCCTGTTGCAGTAGTTTGAGTCCTTT
>JADLHE010000032.1 GCA_020848965.1 Saprospiraceae bacterium | reverse complement strand
TAAAATTGGCTTTCGCCAAAAAAGACACCACTTTTTATGCCGAGCCAGTGGCCTATTTGCGGGGCACGATGTGGGGTTCGCTGCCTGTTCAATTGAACGATATTTCCATGAAGGTGCGCTTGCCAGAGGCGGCTTTGCTGCATTTCTTGGAAGCAGACAAAAACTTGAAGTTCAAGAAATTCGACCTCAAGGTTGGCGACGTCATCAATTTGAACGGCAAGCAAATCGTTTTTGCGGGCGTGAACAAATCCCCAAAAATCAATAAGGAAAAAGACGATGTGGCGGTGTCCGCTTTGCTGCAAGTGACGGATAGTAAATCGGGGAAAACGGCCAAGGCCGAACCTGTTTTTGTGATTCGAAAGGGGGAGATTCTGCCTCAGAAATCGGAGGTAGCCGAGATGCGCCTTCATTTTTACTTGACAAAAATAGACCCGGCCACTGAAACCTTTGAGTTGCAGGTTGCTGAGGGTAGTACTGCTACCATGCCGTTGCCGATTGAGATAGCACAAAAATCTTTCAGAACGGATTATATCGTGTTGGAAACCATTGTCTTCCCTGGCATCAATTTTTTCTGGTTTGGCGCCACATTGATGATGGTTGGTATGGCAGTGGCCATGTTCAGAAGGCTTAGGGAAAGGGCTGACATCCGAGAACAATCGGAGGTGTCTTAAATTATGAACAATGAAAATCGTGTTAATCGGAGCGGGCAATGTTGCGACCCATTTGGGCCGGGCCTTGGTTGAAGTGGGCGAGGAGATTGTGCAGGTTTTCAGCCGTTCCATATTGAAAGCGGGGCAATTGGCAGAAGCGCTGAATGCACCGAGCTACACGAATTCAATGGAAGGACTCAACCCCAATGCCGACCTCTACCTTGTTGCGGTTCATGATAGCGCAATTGGAGAGGTGGCGGCCGGTTTGGGCAAAAATGGGATTTGGAAAAAGCTTGTCGCACATACATCTGGTGCTACTCCGATGCAGGTTTTTAGGGAGGCTGCGCCGCAATTGGAACACATTGGAGTTTTCTATCCATTGCAAACTTTTTCGAAAATAAAGGAGACTGATTTTTCCGAAATCCCCATCTGTGTGGATGCGGCTCAAAAGGAGGATTTGGAGGTCTTGACAGCCTTGGCTCAAAAAATCAGCGCCAATGTTTACGGCATTGACGATGCGCAGCGAGCAACTTTGCATTTGGCGGCGGTTTTTGTCAACAATTTCACGAACCACCTTTTCGCCATTGGCGAAAGCATCGTTAAAAAAGGCGATTTGCCTTTCCAAATCTTGTTGCCCCTTATCAAGGAAACCGTGGCGAAATTGGAGGCTGGCTCACCGAAAGATATGCAAACTGGGCCGGCTGTTCGGCATGATGAGGCAACCATTTCAAGGCATTTGCAGCAATTAGAAGGACAGTCGGAGGTGCAGGAAATTTATCGTTTACTTACCCAGAACATCATGGATGCTAAACGGTGACGCTCTGATTCCAATGCCGCACCAACATTCAAACAATTCAAAAATCAAGCAATCAATCCATGCGAATCATTGGCGATATACCACATCCATCCATGAAAATCACGGTTTTCAAAATGGACAACAAGCTCTCCGTGAAGTTCGAGACGGGGCTTTACGAGCAAACTTTTAAATTTCGGGAAAGCAATGAACTGAGCGACTTTCCTTCCATGCAAAGGCTTGTGGATGAGCAGTTTATGCAGGAAGTCATGGAAGATTTTGCGAAGCTGCACCAAGTGAAAAATGCAGCGCTGGGCAGGTTTTTGTCCCAAGGGGACGAGCAGGAAGAGTTTGAGGAGATTATTTAGTTTGATGGGTTTGAATCGTCACGTGACGATTCAAACCCATCAAACCCATCAAACAATTCAAACTATCAATTCGCATTGCTAAACTGCTCCCAAGTCGTCTTGGCGAAATGGTCTTCAGCAACGAATTTGAGTTCTTTCTGGAGCATTGGTACGTCCTTATAGCCCGGAGAAATCAGGATGCGCTCGTAGTTTGGCTGAAGGTAAACATAGCTAGGGTATCCAAGACGGCCACCGAGCAGTTCATAAGCCAACATGTGAACGCCACCACGGGCACCGCCAGACTTCCAAGAGAAGGTGGTGCCTTGGAAAATCACATCTTCTTTTTGCTCAGCATTGAACTTTACTGCGTAAAAATTCTTGTTGATGTATTCAGCCACGGCAGGGTCGGCAAAGGTTGACTTGTCCATTTTCTTGCACCAGCTGCACCAGTCGGTATAGAAGTCGATGAAGATTTTTTTAGGATTTTTCTCATTGGCCTTAATGGCCTCGTCCCAGGTCATCCAATTGATATCGCCTTCGGCAATGGTTTTGGAAGCCTTGGAAACCAAGGCTTCATCCGACTTGGTGACAAAAGCGTAACCTAAGCCTATAGCCACAACGGCAAGGGTGACGAACAGCATTTTTTTCATTGAAATATATTTTGTTCAAGGTAAAACTTAGTGCTGGCAGGAATTTGCACAGCAAGCTTCCAACTAGTGCAACGAGAGTACCAATTTCACCGAAACACCCCTTTTTGACGGCTTTGTTTAAAAAACTTTAACTACAATCCATATTCATGCGCAAAATCGTGGTAGCAGTTGCAGGTTCGAGCGGTAGCATTTACGCAAAACTGCTTTTTGACCGTTTGGTGAAAATCAAACCGCAATGGGCCGCCGTGGGCGTGGTAATGAGCAAAAACGCCAAACTCAACTGGCAACTGGAACTCGGCAACGATAGCTACCAGCATTACCCCTTCGATTTTTACGAAAAGGATAACTTCGCAGCCCCGTTTGCCAGTGGCTCGGCCAAGTACGACACAATGGTCGTTTGCCCCTGCTCGATGGGAACACTGGGCCGTATCGCCACTGGCGTCTCTGACGACCTGCTGACCCGTGCCGCCGACGTGGTGCTAAAAGAGCGCCGCCGCTTGATTTTGGTTCCAAGAGAAACGCCGTTCAGCCTCATCCACCTGCGCAATATGACGACGGTGACCGAGGCGGGCGGCATCATTTGCCCGGCCATCCCGTCGTTTTATGGCGGTGCAAAGGACTTGGAAGCCCTTGCCGCGACCGGTGTGGACAGGGTTTTGGAATTGGCCGGGTTCGACTTGGAGACTTTTAGGTGGGGAGAATGAGTGGTTGTTTTTCATGTTGCACCTTCGGCGCAACGCAAAATTGAACGCAGAGACACGGAGGCGCAGAGGATTATTTTGAACTCTGCGCCTCCGTGTCTCTGCGTTCATTCATTGTCTTTTCGCCGCAGGCGAAAACAGAAAACGCTGCCTCAGCATTAAAAAAAAATGAAACATCAAATCGAAATAGTTTTTGAGGACGACGACCTCGTCATCGTGAACAAGCCTGCTGGCCTGCTCACCATCCCCGACCGTTTTTCGGCGGACAAGCCGAATTTGTACAACATGCTAGGGCATGAATTTGGCAAAATTTTCACCGTCCACCGCCTCGACCGGGAGACGAGCGGCATCCTGCTGTTCACCAAAACCGAGGAGGCGCACAAGGAAATGTCCCGCCAGTTCATGGACCGCACGGTGGAGAAAATCTACTTCGCCCTCGTTGACGGGGTGATGCACCAGACCGAAGGCACTATTGACAAGCCCCTCGGCCCGCACCCAACACACCCGGAGAAAATGGCCGTTGTGCATGGCGGCAAACCCTCCAAGACCAACTACAAGGTCACGGAGACGTTCAAGAACTACAGCTTCATCGAGTGCAGCATCGAAACGGGGCGGACACACCAGATTCGGGTACACCTCCACGCCATCGGCTACCCGCTCGCCGTGGATGCCCTTTACGGGCGGCAAAGCGCCTTTTACCTTTCCAAAATCAAGCTCCGCAAATTCAAACTGAGCAAGGAGCAAGAGGAGGAGTTGCCCATCATGTCCCGCACGACCCTGCATGCGGGCAAGCTGGTGTTCAAACATCCGACCACGGGTGAACAAATGACCATTCAGGCCGATTTGCCGAAGGATTTTGCGGCGGTGGTGAATCAACTTAGGAAGTGGGGAAAGGGTTAATAGTGGAGGAAAATAATTTGACAGCTTTCCGAAAGTTCACAACTTTCGGAAAGCTGTCAAATTATTTTCCTCCATATACTGCCTGCCGGTAAGTATTTATCATTAAAAAAATGACAGCACTCAAAGTCGAAGGCATGGACTGCGCCTCGTGCGCTTCCAATATCACCAAGTTCCTGGAGAAAAAAGGCTTGCAGCAAGTCAACGTCAACTTCTCTAGCGGCGATGTCGAGTTCGAGCAGCCCGTGGACGAAGTGCCGCTCGAACTCGTGGTGGAGGGCATCAACAAGCTCGGCTACCATGTGGTGCAGGACAACCAAACGCCCTTCTGGACGCTCGACCGCAAGCTCATTTTCTGCGCCATTTTCACTATTCCGCTGCTCGGTTCGCACCTGCTCATGATGGCGGGTATCCATATTTTGCAAAATGGCTGGGTGCAGTTCGCAATGGCGCTGCCTGTTTACATCGTCGGCTTTTTGCACTTCGGAAAAACCAGCCTTGGGGCGCTGCGCAACCGCTCCACGCACATGGACATCCTCATTTTCATCGGTTCCACGGCGGCATTCATATATAGCACCATCGGCTTGCTGAAAAACGACCCCAAGCTCTATTTTTTCGAAACCAGCGCCACCATTATCACCCTTGTGTTGCTGGGCAATTGGTTTGAAAAACGGGCGGTGAAACAGACCACATCGGCCATCGAAGACCTGACGAAGCTGCAAGTTGAATTTGCGAAAAAAATAATGCCCAGCGGGGCGGTCGTCACCATCGAGGCGAGCGAGGTGCTGCCCGGCGACTGGCTCCAAGTGAACGAGGGCGACAAAATCCCCGTGGATGGCACAGTGCTGAAAGGCTCGGCAGACGTGGACGAGTCCATGCTGACCGGGGAGAGCCTGCCCGTGAGCCGCCTCCCCGACGACCGGGTGCTTGGTGGCAGTCTCGTGAGCAGCGGCAGTCTCACCATCGCCGCCACGGCCACTACCCGTGACACGACCCTCAGCCAGATGATAGAACTGGTGAAATCCGCCCAAATCAACAAGCCGGACATTCAGCGATTGGCCGACCGCATCAGTGGCGTCTTCGTGCCGGTGGTGCTGGGCATCAGTATTTTGACCTTCTTTGTGTCGGTGTTTTTCTTTGATATTGCTCCGCAAAAAGCCATGCTGAACGCCATCGCCGTGCTGGTCATCTCCTGTCCCTGTGCGATGGGCCTCGCCACGCCGACCGCCGTGATGGTGGGCGTCGGTCGGTTGGCGAAGAACGGCATCTTGGTCAAAGGCGCACAGACCATCGAAGTGTTTGCGGGCATCAAAAACTTCGTCTTCGACAAAACCGGGACGCTGACGAACGGCGATTTTAAAATAAAAAGCATAAAATATTACCCAGTAAACCTCGGACTCCAGCCTACCGATGCCCCCCAATCCGAAATCCGAAATCCGAAATCCGAAATCAATGCGATGCTCTTGAAAATGGAGCGCCATTCTTCGCATCCCATCGCCCAATCGTTGATGAAGGAATTGGGAGAGGAAAAGGATTTGCCGAAGGTGATAATCAACAAAATTCAAGAATTGAAAGGGCAGGGCGTAACAGCGTTTGATGCGGAGGGCAATGAGTTGCGCTTGGGTTCCAAGCGGTTTGCTGGCGCAAATTTCGAAGAAAATCAAGCCGCCTTGTTTTTCAGCAAAAACGGCCAACCCCTCGCCAGCATTGAAATCGAGGACGCTGTGAAACCCGATGCTGCCGCCCTGATGGACTATTTGCGCAGCACCGACCGAAGCCCCGTCATGCTCAGTGGCGACCGGGCCTCCAAGGTGAACGAAGTTGCGCAGCAGCTTGGCATCACCCGCATTTTTGCGGAGCAACTACCCGCCGACAAGCTCAATATCATCAAACAACTTAGCGCCGAAGCGCCCACCGCCATGATTGGCGACGGCATCAACGACGCACCCGCATTGGCGCAGGCCACCATCGGCATCAGCCTCAGCAATGCTTCGCAGGTGGCCATGCAGAGCGCTCAAATCATCCTGCTGAACGGCAACCTCAACCGCTTGGCCACGGCATTGGCCATCTCCACTGCTACGCTGCAAACCATTAAGCAGAACCTCTTTTGGGCCTTCGCCTACAACGTGGTGGCCATACCCGTGGCAGCAATGGGCTTCCTGAACCCGACCTGGGGGGCACTTTTCATGGCCTTCTCGGATGTGGTGGTGATTGGGAATTCGTTGAGGTTGAAGGGGAGGAAACTACACTAAGTTTTCCAAGTCATGCATAAGTTTTTCCGAAACGATGCATTTGCTCTACAGAGTTAAGCCTCTTTTTCGCTTAATCATTTAATTTATGCGGACAATCGAA
This sequence comes from Saprospiraceae bacterium, assembly GCA_020848965.1. Lineage (GTDB taxonomy): Bacteria > Bacteroidota > Bacteroidia > Chitinophagales > Saprospiraceae > UBA6168. The sequence goes on along the minus strand of JADLHE010000032.1, from coordinate 1,555 downwards.
TTATTACAGCGCATGCTCATTGCTTCAGTTAATGTTGGTGACAGCGCCTAACTTTGTCGCTACTTAAAATCATCTTTTTGTTTAAATGATACAGCAATGATTCATACACGCTTTATTAGTTTATTGCTTTTGGCTTCTTGCCTAAATTACCCCCTAAATGCACAGGTTTTTTCCTGCAATTGTGGTGAAGTTCGTGTGTCGAAAGTGACTGCACCATCTGGTTTGGTTTTGCGGGAGCAACCCAGCAAGGATTCTAAAAGGGTCTTGGCGATACCCTTTGAGGATGTCGTCACCGTTTGCGAGATATACAGCCCTGAAAATGAACAAGTTAATTTGGAAGGTATTGGGTGGGGGCGGTGGCAGCGGGTGATGTACCAAGGGAAAGAAGGTTTTGTTTTTGACCATTATTTGGATGGAAGCCCATTGTATGAGGTATTTCATGGGGATTATATTGACTTGCCGGGGACATTGCCAGAGCCTGTCATAGCAATTTGCGCAGAGAAGCCTGCGTATTATGGGCATTTGAATTTATTATTAAATCCTGTAAAAATAATCAAGAACTCTAGCAGTGTAGGTGATTCATATCCTGCATTAGAGGGCAAATATCAGGAGGTTGCGAAGTTTTATGTATGTGGTTTACAGCCTAAGATTAAAAGCGTATTTGGATATGTTAGCGAATATCATGGCAAAGATGAAATCCTGCCGGGATACTACCATTTCATGGAGGCCGGAAATAACAGATTTATGGTTTATGCCACAGGGGAGGTCGTCGTTGAACAATCTGATTCTCCAAATATTTCGGAAGAACCACCTTTCCTGAAAATTCAAAACTACAAGGTTTATTTCCAAGATTTAAATAAGCCCAATGAAAAGGGCCAATTGATTTACAGTAGCAAATCGGTGTACTTGAACAGGCATGAGCATGGTAGTGGAATCATGGCGCTAGATTTTTCGGGCGATTTGGATGGCGACGGAATCCCAGATTTGATTATGAATGAAGCTGGCTCCAACTATAGTTTGCAGTTGCTTTTTTTATCCTCAAAAGCTGAAAAGGGGTTTTTATTAAAATTGGTAAGGAAGGTGACGATAGCCTGTTGCTAAAGACGGTTACCTTAGCCCCATGAAATCAATAGTCTTCATTCTGGGTTTACTGCCGAAGTTTTTGCTTGCTCAAACCTTCTCCTCCACCGTCAACCTACCTGTGCCGGACGATGGTACTTCTCTGTCCATTCCCTTGGAAATCAGTGGCTTGCAAAATGAAATCAATGGCGATTTTGGTCTAGTTGAGGTCTGCTTGAACATGACCCACACTTACGACAGTGATATGGATGTGCGCCTGAAAGCCCCCGACGGCACTACCTTCATGCTCTTTGCCGGGGTGGGCGGCGATGCCGATAATTGGGAAAATTGTTGCCTGCGACAAGATGCACCTGACCTGATTTCCACCCAAGCAGCCCCGTTCACGGGCACCTTCAAGCCAATGGGCAATATGGGCAATGTGAACAATGGCCAGAATCCTAACGGTACTTGGGAACTGCTCCTTTTTGATACCTAT
>JADLHE010000031.1 GCA_020848965.1 Saprospiraceae bacterium | reverse complement strand
GGCTTCTGCGGAAGCTTGGACGGTACCTTCCTCAGAACCACGGATGGAGGGGCAACTTGGACCGACATTTCAGCCGCCATTCCGGGCAATGCTCCCGGCATTTGCGGGCTGTCACACCAGGGTCAAAACGTGTATGGCTGCGGCATTTGGTCGTTCCCGGCCTATTTTGTGCAGTCCTACGATGCGGGCGAAACCTGGGAGTACCAAGACATGAGCGAACATGCCATTGCCTTGATTGAGCCTTTGTTTTTCCAAGCCGACTCCGGTTTTGTGGCTGGCCAAGATGCCGATGGAGGCGTCATCCTCTTCACGCCCGACCGTGGGGCCACATGGCAAAAAGTACACAACACGGGCGTGCCCGGCGAGTATGTTTGGAAATTGCAAATGGTGAGCCGTGACACGCTTTTTGCTTCCGTTGAAAATTTCGGGCCTACTGGCTCCATTCTTGTTTCGCACGATGGTGGCAAAAACTGGATGCGCAAGGAGTTCAACTATGCCGGGAACATCCAAGCCATCGGCTTCCTGAACGGCTCAAAAGGCTGGGTTGGTGGCTATTTCGATGGCTTCCATGAAACGAACGATGGCGGCGACACCTGGCAGAACATAGGCATCGGCAATACCTTGAACCGCATTTTTGTCGTAAAGCCCAATCTGGCCTACGCCTCCGGCGAAAGTGTTTACAAATTTCAAGGGCCGGAGCCGCCTTCCGCCACTGCGGCACCGATGCCCCGACCAGACCTTGATTGGAACGTGGCAATGGCAGGCCACACGGCCAATATCCAGCTTAATTTGAGCCGAACGAACAATGTTAATATTGGCCTTTATACCATCGAAGGGCGGTGGCTCCGCAATATTTTCAATGGCCGCTTGGCCGCTGGAAAACATGAATGGAAGGAAAGCCTGAACTTTTCTGCTGGCACGTATTTAATTGGTTTGCAGACCAATGAAGGCTTGAGTGCCCGAAAAATCAGCTTGGCTGGGCCGTAGTTTTTGATTTGCTTCGCAATGGCATAAAAAATGCGCCGTGGGTTTTCACGGCGCTTTTTTTGTGGTCGTTCATCTATAGCTTGAAGCTCGCCGACATCATCACTCCAGTGCCGAAGCGGTTAAACGCTTTGTTAAAAGCAACATAATTATAGTCAGTGAGGGCTGTTTTGCCCATTAAATTCAAGTCAATTTCAAGGTGTCGACCAATGGTATAGCCAAGCACGATTTCACCAATATGGCTCAAGCCACCTCGGCGGTAGCCCATTGATTTATCACCATAGTATTCACTGGAATCATAGTCTTTCAAACGCTCCCGCTGAATGGAGTTGGCCACGCCCAATTTGAAATGCTTGCCCTGCACAAAATCGTATCTGTGCCGCAGCCGATAGCCTTGGTAATCACGAACAAAGGTTTCGGAAATGGGTGCCATTTCTTTGCTTGTCACTGTTCGGTGGTATCCCTGTTCAGAATACACGCTACCAATGCCGATTTGGTGCCTTTTGCTGATTTGAAAATTCAATAAAAAAGACGCCGTACTCGTGAGTGTTGGTTCATCGTAAACGAATTCATCACCTATTGTTACTGGAATAAATGGGTCACCAGCAAAGCAGGTAAAATAAACGGGTTGCGGTAAATACATGAAACTATTGACCTTTCCCGCCCCGATTTCAACTGAGAACCGGGAGTGAAATTTGGGATTGCTTTGCTGCGCAACAGCCAACAGCGGAAGGAAACAGAGTAGAAGGATGTTTTTCATTTTATTAGATTTGGTCAGTAAGACACTGGAACACCATGAAAACGTTGGGTTAAAATTAGGACTTAGTTTGATTTTTAATCTACAGGAACTTCTCAAGTCAAATCGCAGTTAACTTTGCCATCCACGAAATGGCAGTTTTGCCTTCCATTAATTTTTATAATTTGAATAAAGGAATCATTACAAAATCTACAGGCAGTTGGTACCAAGTGCTTTTGGAAAACGGCGAGTTGCAGGAATGCCGAATAGTAGGCAAGCTGCGGCTCGAAGACCTAAAGACCACCAACCCCGTTGCCGTTGGCGATGAGGTGATGGTGGGGCCAGATGAAGAGGGCCGGGGTCTCATCAAAGCAGTGCTGCCCCGCCGCAACTGCGTCATACGGCAGTCGCCCCGGCGAAAACGGGACATGCACCTGCTGGCCGCCAATGTGGACCAAGCCGTGCTCATCACCACCGTCATCGAGCCGAACCTGAAACAAGGCTTTATTGACCGTTTCCTGCTCATGACCGAGCCTTATAATATCCCCACCATCATCGTTTTCAACAAAGCGGATATTTATGACGAAGAGGCGTTGGAAATCTTCGGCGGGCTGAAGGTGCTTTATGAGTCCATCGGCTATGAAGTGTTGCTCGTTTCGGCTGAAACAGGACAAGGCATTGCGGAGCTGCGTGAATTGTTGCGCAGCAAAACGACGCTCGTGAGCGGGCAGTCGGGCGTGGGCAAAAGCACGCTTATCAACGCCGTGGAACCGGAACTAGACCTGCGCACCGGCGACCTATCCGATTACTCCGGCAAAGGCCAGCATACCACCACTTTTGCCGAGATGTTCCAATTGAGTTTTGGTGGGTTCATCATTGACACACCCGGCATTAAGATGCTGGCTTTCAACAACTTATCACCGTTGGATGTGGCCCACAACTTCCGGGAGATTTTTGAAAAATCATCGGAATGCAGGTTCGGGGGCCAATGCCTCCATAAAAACGAACCAAAATGCGCCGTGAAAGAAGCCATTGAAACCGGCGAGATAAGCCCCTTGCGCTATATGAACTACCTCGCCATTTTGGATGATGTTGAAAACCAAAATGCTTGGGAAATTCACGACCTGTAACAGCTAGCCCGCCACATTGGCCTATTTCAAGGCCACCCGGCACAAATAACCGTCAGCGGTCATGTACAGCACTTTCTCGTCTTTGCCTAGGGCGCAATTGGACGTGGCTTCACCTGTATTGATGCGGCCAAGCAATGTGCCATCTTGTTTGAAAATCAAGACACCACCGGGGCCTGTGGCGAAGATGATTCCTTTTTGGCTGATTTTCAGGCCATCAGGAAGGCCCTTCAAGCCTTGTTTTACCATTGGTGTAGCATCAAAGAAAGTTCGAGGATTAGTCAAAGACCTATCATCTTTGAAGTCATAGACCCTCCAGATGGCCTTATCAGGGTCGGAATTGGCCACGTACAATTGCTTATCATCTGGAGAAAGTGCGATGCCGTTGGGCCGGCTCAGGGTCGAGTCGAGTAGTTCAACAGTACCTTCGTAAGTTCGGCGAAACACACCTTGAAAAGGCAGTTCTTTAAGGGGACTTTTGTCGTGGTCTTTCAGCCCATAGGGAGGGTCAGTAAAAAAAACATTGAAGCCTTTGTCGTAGCATAAATCGTTCGGACTGTTGAATTTCTTGCCTTTGTATTGGTCTGCGATGATTTCAAAATAAGATGTTTTGGGGTCTTTTGGATTGTCGGAAAGGCGCACAACACGTCGGTCGCCATGCTGGCACATGGCGAGGATGCCCCGTCCATTGGTGGCAAGTCCATTGGCGCCTGGCTCTGGGCTATCCGTTTTTTCGCCGGTGAAGCCAGCTTTGTCCATATAGAGGCTCACGCCCTCCCCTTCCTTCCATTTGAAAATCTTGTTTTCAGGCACATCTGTAAAAAGAAGGCAACCCAAATAGGGCATCCAAACAGGCCCCTCCGACCATGTAAAGCCTTCGGCCAACACCTCGATTTTTACATCTGTTGCCAAAATGGAATCCAGTTCAGGCGACATCCGCTCTATTTGCCCGATAGTTTTCAAGCTCAATGCTTCCTCGGATGGCGGTGGGGTAGGTTCATTTGGTGATTGTCCACATGAAAAGCAGACCAAGAATGCTGGGAGGAGGAAATGGAATTTCATGTCTGTTATTTGAAAAAGAGGAAATGGTTCCAACAAAAAAAACCGGCACAAGTCACTGCTCATGCCGGTTTTATTGATGCTCAATAGAGCAAGGAATTATTGACCAATCTGGTAGATGCCGCCAGTCTTTGGAGATGGCTTGGCTTCTGTGCGACGGTTTTTAGCCTTGTTTGCACGGTTGTCGTTTGGTGCAGCAGGAGCAGTGTCGCCACGGCCAGCCACTGTCAATTGTGCAGGATTTACGCCCAATTTAACGAGGCGCTTCACCACTGCCATTGCACGGTCAACGCTCAGGTCCCAGTTGTTGTAGCCGCTGCTTGGGAACTTGTCCGTGTCGGCATGGCCCTCGATGAGGAGGTGCATGCTTGGGTTGTTCTTCAAAGAAGTTGCCAATGCTTCAACTGATTTGCGAGATTGGCGGTTCAGTTTGGTAGAGCCGCTGGCATAGTTGACTGGCTCAGCCAAAGTCACCACCATTTCGCCGTTTTGGTTGGTAACAGCTACATCGCTGCCAAGGCCAAAAGCGTCTTTGATTTCTTTTTTGATGCGGGCAAGTTCTGCATCCTTGTCGGCAGCAGCTTTGCGGGCAGCATCGGCATCCATTTTGGCTTTGTCAACATCTTTGCGCAAGCCTGAGATGTCAGACTCAAACTTAGTTTTTTGGCTAGCCATGTCGCTTTGCAGCGTGGTAACCTGACCTTCCAAGTTGTTGATTTGCTTTTGGCTTTCCGACAAGGAGTTGGCCAAGGCGGATTTCTCGTCCATCAACTGCTGGAATTTTTTCTTTGAAACGCAAGAAGGAAGGGCAAGCACAGCCACCATCATGATTGCGAGCAACCGAAGTGTTAAGTTCATTCTCATGTCAATTTTTTAATTTTTTTAGATGATAAAGATTTTGGTACCAAGCCGATTGAAAACGAGAAAAGCAAAACTTCGCTGGATGGATTTTCTGCCCTAACTTCTACCTGTTGTATCTCATAGAATACATTTGTTTTCAAACAGGTCGTGCCAATTAAGGTATAGGTTTTCAAACCTACCTTTGTTCAGCGGGCAAAGGTAAAAAGCAAGGAGTATTTTTAAGTCTTTATGTACAGATAGTTCTTTTATGTATAAAAATCTAATCCTATAGAATGCGCAATTTCTACTACTCTGTGATGAAAAACGTCCTTTTCGCCCTTACGAATTGGCCATTTTCCTGAACAGAAGCGGTTATCGTGAACAGCCCGCCAGCCTTTGTTTTTTCTACGATGGCTACCAAAGCCTCATTGATATTGCCTCGGCTGCTCGCCGAAGACACCCTTTTCCCTTTCTCCACGGAGAAAGTCAGCTCGTCAATATAGTGGGAATCGCCCTCTGGCCCTCGGACGTAAATACCGAAAGGAAGGTTGTTTTTCAATTGCTGCACGCTAATGGTGTCGCCCACGATTTCGCCCCAAGTAATGGTAAAGCGGTCGGAAGCTTCTGATTCCGCCTTGCGCAGCGAAAAATGGACAGGTAGGTTCAACTTGACCTTCACTGGCTGGTCATTTTGGAGTCCCGGCGACCAAGCTGGCATAGCCTTCACCACGGCTATTGCGGCCTCGCCGCAACCGTTGCCAATGTCCATCAAGAGGTAAGGCGACTGCACCTTGCCGTTTTCATCCACAATAAAATTC
>JADLHE010000030.1 GCA_020848965.1 Saprospiraceae bacterium | reverse complement strand
TTCGTGGCGGAATTTATTGATAATCAACAAACTAAGTTCGTCGGGCCAATTTGCGTTTTGGCTGGTGAGCAGGTAATGGCTGATGGCGTATTGGGAAGGCAATTCGGGACTGTCATTCAGTTGCTGCATGGCAATTTGATGCGCCTCGGAAACGGGCAGCAAATCCAGCATCGCATCCAAGTTTGGAAAAGAATTGAAGGTGTTTGACTTGTCTAAGAGTAAATGCACAGTAAGCTGCGTGGCCCAAGCTGTTTCACCATGAAAAACGGTAGCACTCACCAGCGCCTGAAGGAGGGTTTTCGACCAATCGGAATGCTGGAAAAGCTCCACGACAGCCTGTGCAGGCATATTGAAATACGTCTCCCAATGCCGTGGATTTACCCTCGAAACCACTTGGCCCAGCAAGGAAGCCTTAGCCCCGCCTTGCCAATCAGGATGCAGTTTTAGGATGCCATCTTTTTGCGCAGCATCGTCTGGTTCTTCCGGCAATTCAACTTGTAAGCGATTGTTTTTCAAAGCTAAAAATTGCGAAGCACGTTCTTTAATGCGCTTTGAGAGCGATGAGTTTGGGATTTTTGCGAGCAATAGCGCAGCCACCTGCCGTACCTCTTTCCGCTTGTCATCGAGGCAAGCCTCTAAAAAACCGATTTCGGCCTCGGAAAGATTGGTTTGCAAAAGGGCTAAAAAAGCAGCTTTGTCGGTAGGGCTTTCCGTTTGCCAAGTGGATTGAACGAGTTCAAGTGCAAACTTCGGGGAGGTTTTGCGCCAGAAAGCGAGCATTTTCAGACGTTCTTGGCGGGTGCCTGTTTGCCAGTTGTAAGTGCTGGGTTTTTCCAAAAGCTTAGACCATTCTGGGTGCTGCCGCAATAGCCAACGCCCATCCTCACCTAGCAACGGCTCCACTTCTTCCCACGTGGTTGCTAGGTCTTTTTGTTGCAGCATGGCAGGCAGTTCGGAGGCTGGCAGTGATTTTTTGGCATGTCTCAAGCCGTCGAAGTATTCCGGCAAAACATCCCCATGTGGGCCTCTTACCATTAGCCGAAGCAGGTGCAGCGCTTTGGCTGAAGGTGAGGCGACCACGATTGTAGCATCGGGCATTTCTCCTTGAAAATCAAGCAGTTGGAAGCCCGCCTTGCGCATTTGCGCTAGCATGGCATTGGCATCCGCCACCACGAGCGGTGCTTCCCGTTGTGTGTCAACACCGAGGTCAGCCAGCTTTTGAAGGTAGGCTTCGTCAAGCTGGCTGTTCTCCGTGCCGAGCAGGGCGGCTTTTGTAAGTTTTTGCCAAAGCATGGTCCAAATGTGAATTGGGGGGCAAATCTGCTGAAAAATGGGCTGAATAGGGAAGATGGAAGATAGAAAAGGCTCCTCGATTGGAGGAGCCCCGTTCTAAGCCAGAGAGTGGCTAGTAAAACAACAAAAATCGTAGGTTTGACGCTCAAATTTTTTTTGGTCACATTATAACAAAAGTATTTGTTATGTTGAAAATTGCAATAATAGGCTTCGGCAAAATGGGTAAAACCATCAAATCACTTGCTGAACAGGTGGGTGACGAAGTGACTTTAACCTTTGATGTTGAAAACAAATCTGCGTTCACTGCGGAAAACCTGAAGCGGGCCGACGTGGCCATTGAGTTCACACGGCCTGAAACAGCGTTCGAAAACGTGAAAACTTGTCTGGAAGCGGGCATTCCGGTGGTTTGTGGCACGACGGGTTGGCTCGATAGGATGGAGGAGGCAAAAGCGATTTGCGCAGCAAACAATGGCGCCTTGTTCTACGCTTCCAATTACAGCGTCGGCGTCAATATCTTTTTTGCGGTGAACCGTTATTTGTCAAAATTGATGGCAAACCAGCCGCAATATGAGGTTCGTATGGAAGAAGTGCACCACACGCAGAAACTCGACCACCCAAGTGGGACGGCCATCACCTTGGCACAGGGCATTTTGCAGCAAGTTTCATCGAAAACTAAATGGGTAACTCATCTACAAACTGTTGAAAACCAGCAATTTGCAACGCCACCTGACGCCTTGCCAATCATCAGCAAGCGGGTAGAAAATGTGCCGGGAACCCATATTGTCACCTATCAATCCAGCGTGGATACCATCGAAATCAGCCATGTGGCACATTCACGTGAGGGCTTCGCAAAAGGGGCGCTCGCTGCGGCACATTGGCTGGTAGGCAAGCAAGGCTGCTTTGGGATGGAGGATATGCTGGGCTTTTGAGGCACGATGCCCCGGTAGCAGCCAACGCACTTATTTTGTAGCGTACCAAACCAAGCCGGCAATGGTGGCCCCAATGATTAGGAACTCCAGTAAATTGCCCATTGCCCGGCTTTTTACCCGGATATTTACGACGACAAACAAGGAAATGATGAAGGCTATAAGCGTTGTGGCCAAAATGAGTCCACCCGTGGCCCCGGTCACTTCGGCCATGTTTTGTGATTTGGCAACTTTTGGGAAAAGCAGCAGAAAAGCCGTGGTGAGCAAAGCGCCAATCAAGCCGGTGGCCATTCCCCCCAGAATAAGTTTCCAAGTTTCGACACCTTTGGCGTGATTGACTGCGGTACGGATGGTGCTGCTCACTACCATCCAAAGCCCAATGAGCATCAGGCCAATGGTGGCTTCATCGGCGTAGCCGCCAAAGACCTTGGCCAGGTTGTCTTGGAAGAACATCAGTGCAATAAAAATGCCTGCCAATAGGAAGCCAGCAATGCCCACGCTGCGGATGAGCACACTGTTTTCGACGTCGGTGATGGGAGCTTTGTCTGTGGACATGTATTCGTTTTTTGTTGCAAAGCAACACAATATCTCAATATCACCATACACCCATCAGCCCCTAACTTGTTGCTTGAATTGCATCGGGTTCATTCCCGCCAGTTTTTTGAAAGTTTTGTTGAAATACGACAAGCTCTCAAAACCGCTAAGAAAACAAGTGTCCGTAACGCTATTGCCTTGCAACAACAACTGTTTGGCTTGGTGGATTCGGTAGCGGTTGAGGTATTCCGTAAAAGTCAGTCCGCTTGTTTTCTTAAAAAAGCGACAAAAAGCGGTTTCGCTCAAAAAGGTCAAAGCAGCCAACTCTTGCACGGTAATTTTCCTTGCATAATGGGCTGTTATATGGTAATGCACCTGTTTCAAGCGTTGCTCGACCTTGAGGTCATAAGTGTGTTCAATAGCCTTGACCCGAAGTGGCGTCCAATCCTCGGTGGTGGCGAGTATCTGGAAAATAGCGAGCAATAGCATCAACTGACTGAAGTGGTGTTCCCCGGTCATCGCCTGCATCATTTTACCGACCCGTGCTTTGGTCTCACCATGAAAAACGATGCCCTGCCTCGCTCGTTCAAACAGTAAGCGCACATCCGACAGTTCAGGCGCTTGCAGAAACTGTTCCCCCAAGAAATCCTCTTTCAATTGCACCACTACTTTTTGGTAATCGGTTCGAAGCCCGTAATCGAAATTTAGGTGCGGCAAATAGGGGCCAATAAAAACAAGGTCGCTTCCCTCGAACTTAGCGATATGCTCTCCGATATGCCGATTGCCATCAGCACCTTCGATGAAAATCAACTCGTATTCTGGGTGGTAATGCCAATAAAAACGGTCGTGCAGTTTCGGTGTCAAGAGCCGAAAGGAACTTTTAGAATCAGGTTTGGCGTCCTCTAATTTTAGTTTCATACTGCACGAATTTGTGCAAAAATGCCCAATTTACTCAAAAAATAGATAATTGATGTCAGAATAGTTCAAAAAATGGCCAATCTATGAGTAGTGGGCCGGAGGGATTGGCCGCTATTTTTGCACTGCGAACCATAATTCAAATTCAAGCAAGGTTCTACTAAATCTAACGCTAAAAGCCAGTCAAACGCTTCAAAATCAATTCAACTATGATGACCGCAACGATGACGCCCACCATGCAGCCGGACAATGCCCACCAGGACATTCCCGGCAATCCTTCCACCGCTATAACAAGTGTCCTGAAACTCAACGACCGCTCCAACGGCCAAGCACTGCGGGTGCTTTCGGAAGAGGATTGGGCTTTTTGGATACACAATGGCTATGTGGTTGTAAAAAATGCCGTTCCGAAGGAAATGGCGAAGCAAACCGCCGATTTCCTTTGGGAATTTGAGGAGAAAGACCCCAACGACCCCAACACTTGGTACACCGCTCCCCGTGCCGAAATGCAGATGAAGGAGCTGACCAATACGGGCATGGTGGAGGTGTACAACCATCAAATGCTCTGGAACAATCGTCAATGGCCCCGCATCCATGATGCTTTTGTAGACATCTGGGGCACCGAGAAACTTTGGGTGACAATTGACCGGGCTAACCTCAATTTCCCCATCCGGCCCGGCTTTGAGTACAAGGCTTTTATCCATTGGGATTACGACCCGGAAACCAAACCAGTGCAGGTGCAGGGTGTGCTTGCCCTCGCTGACCAGACCGACGAGAACATGGGCGGCTTTCAATGTGTGCCGGAGCTTTACCGCAGTTATGATACTTGGAAATTGAGCCAACCAGCCGACCGCAACCATTTTCAGCCGGACACCACGGGCTTCGACCTTGTAAAAGTGAAATTGGAAGCTGGCGACTTGCTGATTTTCAACAGTTTATTGGCACACGGCATCCGTGCCAATCGCTCAGAAAACAAGGTGCGCATGGCGCAGTACATTTCCATGATGCCTGCGCAAGAAGGGAACGAAGCGCTCCGACAATGGCGAATCAACTCTTGGCGGGACAGGATTGCGCCCGAAGGCTATGCCTTCCCCGGCGACCCAAGGCGTTGGGAACAGACTAAGTACGGAACTGCCGAATTGAGCGATTTGGGCAAGAAATTATTGGGTTTGGAAACTTGGTAATGCTTTTTCAAAAAAGGGGTTTTCGGCGGTTTTGCGTAGCAAAATCGCCGAAAACCCCTAAATAATAACGGCGGCATCGAAGATGCCGCCGTTATTATATTTAGGGGTGCTGCTTCCAGAAAAATCCGGGATGACTCATCTAGGTTTGTTTCACTAGAAATCATAATCCAACCTCAGCGTGTAGTTCCTTGTCGCTTCAATCTTGCCGGGC
>JADLHE010000029.1 GCA_020848965.1 Saprospiraceae bacterium | reverse complement strand
AGGTGAGGCCGAGCTGCGAATAGGCGTCATGGTATTCTGGATACACTTCAATGGCATGTTCAAATTGTTTTCTGGCCCTTTCATAATAGGCTTTTTGCTGCTGTGGGTCGGTGGCCTTCAAGCCTTTCTGCACGATTTCCAAGCCGTAGTGGAAGTTCAATTTTGCGCTGTTCGGTGAGCGCTCTATGTCAGTTTCATATAAGGTGTAGCTGTCTTTCCAAGCCATGTTTCGGCTGAAAGTGAGCATGGAATAAGCAATCAGGATGACGGCTGCGGCGGCCATCAAGCCTTTTGAGCGCTGCATCAAATCCTGTGCGTTGCGCTGCGCAAAACTCAAATCCAGTTTGAAGATTTTCATCAAACCAAGCGCCAAGGCCAAGGCGAAACCCGGCGATGCGGCATACAACAGGCGGTCGCCGAAGCTGGTGCCAATGGTCACGAAAAGGTTGGTGAAGATGCTGAAATTGATGAGGAAAAACAGGATGGCAAATGACCATAGGCTTCGTTTGCGAAGCCCCAAAATACCCAGTACGCCAATGCCAATCCATGCCAAAAACGACACCAACACCCGCCAATCGGCCCAAGTGGTGAGCGGTATTTGGTTGAAGCCAAAATCGCTGGAAAGCGGATAAGGTACGATCAGCGTCCAAAGGTATTTGCCCAGCAAAAGGAAAGCGTTGGCATAGTAGTCGGCACCTTTTGCCGCCACGAGGATATTGTCCAGTTTGTAAGTCTCACCGGGGTTGGTCAATGAGCCGATGACGGCCTTGCGCACCAAAATGAACAGGATGGCTGGCAGCAGGTAGGGTAGGGTGGTGAGGGCAATTTTTTTGAAGTCACTTTTCGTAAAGAAATAGAGCATGAGCGGCACGATGGCCACGAAAGTCACTGCATTTTCCTTGCTGAACAATGCCAAAGTATAGCTCAATAACGAGGCAATCAACGCTCCTAACTTATTGGTTGTGATGTGTTTATGCAAGAACCAAAGCGACAGCGTTGCGAATCCAAACATCATGATTTCATCCCGGCTCTTGATGTTTGCCACCACCTCCACATGCACCGGATGGGCCATGAAAAACAAGGTGCCGAGCAGCGGCAAGAGTATCGAATAAGCCTGCATCCAACGGGCGAGGGTAACGAAAAGCAAGGCCCCACTCAGGGCATACAATAGGATATTCATGAAATGGCTGAACGATGGCTTGTCGGGGGCAAGCTGCCACTCTATAGCGAACATGGTCATGGGAATGGGGCGATACAGCTCGCCGGGGCTGTTCCAGTAACCATGTCGGCTATGGTATTTCCAAAGGTCGGGGATGCCCTCGAAGCCCCGTTTGGTGATGAAATTCTCTTTGATGACCGAGAAATCGTCGAGCACATAGTCGTGGCCGATGGTGTTGACGTAGAGCAAAAAGCTGAAGGCAGCGATGAGCACTGCCAAAGGCCAAAGCCGGATGGATTTAGAAGTAGAGTCGGCTTGTTTGGGTTTCTGGCTCGGTGCTGGATTCGGTTTGTTCTTTTTCGACGACATATTGCTTCAATTGAATGTATGGCAAATGTAGAAAATTGGCGAATTCTTGCCGCTCAGTTTATAAGCTCCCTAGGTTTACTGTTTTTGTCGGACTGCGATTTGTCACCTACCCCCAACCCAACCCTTTTTCTGAAAACCTTGTCTTGATAGGGGTAAGTCAAACCAATCAATAAAATCTATGACTATGAAAATCAGGTTTCAACTACTGCTCATTGCCTTGGCCATTTTATGCTCGCAATGCAAAAAAGAAAACAAGCAGCCACCGAAAGAATTGGTGGATTTTTCCTGCACCGACCAACCGACGGCCTGTGAACTGACGGCTGCCAACGGCAACTTTGCCCTAGATGTTTTCAAGCAAATAAATAGCGAAGAACCCAGCGACAAGAACATTTTCATCTCGCCCTTCAGTATGTCCACCGCCCTCACCATGACCACCAACGGGGCTGCCAACCAGACTTTGGATGACATGCGCAATACACTGAAAATCAATGGCATGCAAATGCAATCCGTGAATGAAAGCTATAAAACGCTGCTGGCTGTGCTGCCCAATTTGGATGCCAATACCCAATTGAACATAGCGAACTCCATTTGGTCGCAGGAAGGCTACCCGGTGCTGCCTAGTTTTCTCGAAATCAATTCCAATTATTTTGGCAGTGAGGTGATTCCGGTTGATTTCAGGGACCCCGAACCGGTCATCACAAAGGTCAACGGCTGGGTTAAAGACAAAACAAATGGCCTTATCGAAAAGGCTTTAACGGATTTGCCACCCGATATGGTGATGTTGCTCATCAACGCCATTTACTTTAATGGTACCTGGAAGACCGAGTTTGATGCAAAAGACACCAAAAAGGCTGATTTTCAAGCACCAAGCGGTACAGCTCAAGTGGACATGATGCATATAAAGGGAAGTGATTTCAGCTATTTTGAAAATGAGCTTTTCCAGGCGATTGACCTGCCTTATGGCGACTCCATATTTTCCATGAGCGTCTTTCTGCCTAACGAGGGAAACGATGTGGAGGATGTGATTGCAGCCATGACTTCGAGCAATTGGGCGCAATGGTTGTCCGCTTTCAACCCGCATGTAGTCCAACTTTATTTGCCTAAATTTAAATTGGAATACGATATAAAGATGAAACGCACCCTGTCCACCATGGGGATGTCGGTAGCGTTTTCCGATTTTGCAGATTTTTCAAATTTAGTGGAGGGTGAGGAACTTAAAATTGGCGAAGTAATCCACAAAGCCGTGGTGGATGTAAGCGAAAAAGGAACGGAGGCTGCTGCTGTGACGATAGTTGAAGTTGTTGATACTTCAGTGGGTGGTTCATCTTCTCCCGTAGTTTTCAATGCCAATCGCCCCTTCGTATTCGTCATTCGGGACAATAAGACGAACAGTATCCTATTTATGGGGAAAGTGATGAACCCGAATGATTGAGATAGAAAAGTTCAGGATGGTTTTCAGAGGTGAAAACCATCCTGAACACTTGCCGTGCAATAATTAAGCTTGTTTCTTCGCTATCTGTGCTGGCCTCACCTCTATATTGCTGGGCAAGGTGCGTGGGTGCATCCGCAAAAGGTCAACCGTCATTTGGCCGAGGTCTTCCGGCTGAATCTTCCAAGCATCGGCATCGTTGGGCGTATGGCCGTTGAAATGCGAAGTGACCGAACCGGGCATGATGGTGGTCACCTTGATGCCTCGTTCACGAACATCGAGCATGACAGCCTGCGTGAAGCCCACGAGGCCAAACTTGCTGGCATTGTAGGCCGATGCTTTTTCAAAAAAATTGGTGCCTGCCAAGCTGGCAATGGTGATGATATAGCCGTGCGAAGCAGTGAGCGCCTCCAGCGAGGCTTTGATGGAATAGAAAACCCCCGTCAAATTGGTGTCAATCGTCTCGTGCCATTGTTCCGGCGTAAGCTCAGCGATATTGCCGAAATGCCCCACGCCCGCATTGGCCACCAGCACGTCGAGGCTGCCAAACGTGGCCAAAACCTTGGAAACGGCGGACTGTTGCGAAGCAAAATCCCGCACATCTGCCACGATGGGCAGTACCTTCCCGAATTTTGAAAGCTCGGCGGCGGCAGCTTCCACTACCTCGGCGCTGCGACCCGTGATGGCCACGTTCAAACCCTCTTTCAATAGGCTCTCGGCTATTCCAAAGCCAATGCCCTTGCTGCCACCCGTGATGAGGGCCGTTTTTCCAGTGATGTTCTGCATTTTTGTAAAGTAAAAAGTGAAAAGTAGCAGGCATTGCTACATTTGCCAAAACGCTCATTTAACTTAAAGGTTGAGCAGAGCGACTTGATTGCTCCTATTCAATCCTGTTTTCATCCCCGCCAACCATCGTTTCTGTAATCCTTCAATCCTTTTACGATGAAAAAACTCATTTTTCAAAACGGTGATGCCATGCCAGCACTTGGTCTAGGCACTTGGCAGGCCCCACGTGGCGAAGTCGGTGCTGCGGTGCGGGAAGCCATCCATATCGGGTATCGGCATATAGATTGTGCGGCCATTTATGGCAATGAAAAAGAAATTGGCGAAGCATTGGAGGCGGCCTTTAAGGCTGGCGAGGTGAGGCGGGACGAGCTATGGATTACCAGCAAACTCTGGAACTCCCGCCACGGCCAAGCCAATGTCCGGCCAGCCTTGGAAAAGACCTTGGCCGACCTTCGCCTCGACTACCTCGACCTCTACCTCATCCACTGGCCCGTGCCCATGAAGCATGTGGTGCCGCATGTGCCCAACCAGTTTTTGACCCTTGAAGAACAGCCGATTGCCGATACATGGCTGGGCATGGAGGAGGTGATGGAGGCTGGCTTGACCCACCATATCGGCGTTTCAAATTTCAGCATCAAAAAACTGAAGTTGTTACTGGAAACTGCCCACCACCACCCGGAGGTGAATCAAGTGGAAATGCACCCTTTGCTGGCGCAAAATGAGTTGAAGGCTTTTTGCGATGCGGCGCAAATAAAGATGACAGCCTATTGTCCGCTGGGCCGACCCGGCTCCACGGAGCTTGCGCCCAATTCCCCCGACCTGCTCGGCGACCCCACGGTTCGGCAAATTGCGGAGCAACACCAATGCACACCTGCCCAAGTGGTGCTTGCATGGGCAATGGAGCGGGGCACTTCGCCTATTCCGAAATCAACAAACCCTGGGCGTTTGGCGGAGAATTTTGCTTCGCAACACCTCCATTTGGCAGAAAAAGACATGGACGCCTTGAACCAACTCGACCGCCATTTCAGATACGTGGATGGCAGTTTTTGGGTGGTTCCGGGAGGGCCT
>JADLHE010000028.1 GCA_020848965.1 Saprospiraceae bacterium | reverse complement strand
GACTTGAAAGTTTCTACCGTCTAAGCTGCGCTCAATCTGAAATTTTTCATTATTGATTTCAGAACCAGTGCGCCAAGTAGCATCTACGTTTTCATTCTTTCTGATTACTTCAAAAAATACAAGTTCAATTGGCAAAAGTGCTGCATCTAGGCCACCTGTATTGTTCAAAGAAATAATGTTTGGAGTTGCGCCATTGTTGTTCGGATAAACTGTTGTGGAACCTCCAGAAGCATTGATTGTGATTTGCGTGCTACCATTGCCACCAATGAAAGCATCGAAGCTTGGATTCCAGCTTACATTGAACCCATTTGTGGTAATGACATACGACCTGTTATTGGTCATCGTCAACGGCACTGTGATAGTGAAATTGCTTGAAATTTGAATGTTGCCAAAACTAGCCCCGTTCATACACGACTGCAATTCAGTTTGATTGGATGCTGTACATTGGGCGGAAATTTGGATGACAGAGAAAATGTTCAAGCCGAAGAAAACTAGTAGAACGTTGGGTGTAAAATTTATTAGCTTCATTTTGAGAATGATAAGGGATGAAAAATACAATGAATAGCATTGATGAAAATCAATTGCCAATGCATTGAACAAGAGTCATTCTTTAAAATAGTTTCTGAATCAAGATTGGATAACAATTGATACTCGGAAACGAACCGAGCACTACTAGAAAAAACATCGTAGAAAATGTCTGTGGTGGTATGTCTCAGAGTCCAATATTAAAGACTCGGAAGGAGAATATCTTCAAATGGTTAATCTTCAATTGGCTAAATATTTACAGCAAAGTTAATTTATTTCCCAACAAAACATATGCCAATGAGTTGCCATTAAGCAAGAGTTAACATTTTTTTGAAAATATCACTACACAAAAAGGTCAAGGAGTCGCAGTTTTCTTCACGAAATACATATATACCGGGAAGTGGTCGCTATACCCCCCGATGTAGTTGTCGAAGTCAAAAGTTCGAAATGGATAGCCTTTGTATTGGCCCGTTTTCTGAATCAAATAGGGCTTGTTATGAACTTGGGCTTTTAAAAAACGGTAGCCATCCTGTTTTTCATCTAAGAACCCTTCTGAGATAATCATTTGGTCAAAAAGGCTCCAAGCGTCATTGTAAGCCATGGTGCCCAATCCTTCTTTAAAAAATGAGTACATTGGGTTGAAAAATCCGCCAGGTTTAACATCGCTTTTCTTCTCTTTGGCATCCATTACCTTCTTCACGCTTGGGCTATTAGGGTCGTCATTGAGGTCACCCATAATGATTACTTTGACTGAAGGGTTTTCCAACAGCAAAGAATCCTTGATATTCTTGCAAACCAGTGCGGCAGCATTGCGATAGGGCGCAGTAGCGGCTTCTCCTCCCCTCCGGCTTGGCCAGTGGTTGACGAGGACATAGATTTGCTCGCCATCAAGTTGTCCGCTTACAAAAAGAATGTCACGGGTCAAATTCCGATTGCCATCACTGCCGTAAATCATCAATGGTATTGCCTTGCTGCTGGTCAGTTTAAAGTATTTGGGTTGATATATCAAAGCCACATCAATGCCACGCTCGTCTGGGGAATCGTAATGTACGATTTGGTAATTGCGTTTGGCTACATACTTCTGTTTTACAAAGTCTTCCAGCACTTTGCGGTTCTCCACCTCCGCAATTCCAAGGATTGCAACGCCGTCCTTAGTCACATCTGTCCCCAATTCTGAAACGACCTTGTCAAGGTTTTTCAATTTGTCTTTATAGACTTCATCCGTCCAATTTCGCTTGCCATTGGGCAAAAACTCTGAATCTTCCGTGTCAGGGCTGTCTTCGGTGTCGAAGAGGTTTTCAAAATTGTAGAAACCGACACAAGCCACTTTGTATGATTTCTTTTGCGAAAAAACTGGCGAAAAGGCCAAAAAGAAAAGGAGGATTAGGAAGGAATTCTTCATTGTGCTCTTGGAAAATTTGATGCAAAGCTACGTTGGCGCAGCAATTCTTTTGCAATTCCAAAGAGTTAAGCTTTAGGTAATATTCACAAAGCGTTCAAAAGTTTTGGTCGCATGGCTTCAAATGATTGATTTTCAGTAAATTGCGAAGCCATGCGACCGGATGTTGAAGTTAGGGAATTCAGCTTTTGACAACGAGCCTTGTCTTCTGCCTACCGTTTTCAAGGCGTAAATGGAAATAGTAACTACCGCTGGCCAATCCTGTCCCATCAAAGCTGATAGTATGTTCACCCGCATTCAACTGCTTGCTAATCAATGTTTTAATTAATTGGCCCGCCCCATTGAATACGCTGAGGTGGACATGCTCATTTGCGCAGCGGAAAGCGACTTTTACTTCACTGAAGAACGGGTTGGGGTAGGGTAGTATCTCCAATTCTGCTGCTGGCTCAAAAGTGCTGCTCACATTGCAGCCATTTACCAATGGGACATAAGAGAAATCGGGGAAAAGCAGCGACTTGACATCCTCTTGTGCCACTTCAAACCAATCCATCAGGACAGACCCATAGATGTTCCTAAAGTCATATTGCATGGCAACGGCCTCTTGTACAGAAGGATTCTCTGGTATTTCAGGGCTGTCTCCAGTGAACCCAGGCTTCACGCAGGAGCCGAACAGCATGAGCGGCGCAGCATCGCCGTGGTCGGTGCCGAAGCTGTCGTTGGAACGAATGCGTCGGCCAAACTCGCTGAAAGTCATGGTAAGCACCCTTTTTTCTAGCCCCAACATGGTCAGGTCTTGCTGGAAGGCTGCAATCGCATCGCTTAGGGTTTGCAACAATTCCGATTGTGTGCCAAGGGTTGGGTCGAGTGCCACCTGACCTGCATGAGTGTCGAAGCCACCGAGGTTGGCGACATAGACTTTGGTTTGAAGGCCCCCAGCTATGAGCAAAGCGATGTTTTTCAATTGGCTCCCCAATTCGGTGTCTGGGTAAGTGACCATATTGGAGGCGCTGTTGGCAGCATCCATTATGCCATTGCTATAAGCGTTTGTTGAGTCAATGCTCTGCCGTAGGTAATCCAATTCTTCACCATAAGGCGTGTTGGGAACTGTGTCACTGCCACCAGTCACCAATTGATTCAGCATGGTTGGATCCTTGATGGCCATGCTGAAATTGGCAGTAAATCCTTGGCATGTCTCAGAAACAGTGCCTCCAAGCGTTAGTGCGAACGGGTCTTCAAAATCGCCATTTGGATACCCAACCGGGAAATTGGGCTGCCCCATTTGGAAGTAACGTCCCAACCAGCCAGTGGCCCAGTATTCATCGTAAGGCGATCCACTGGTCCAAATATCGGTGCTGCGGAAGTGGCTGCGGTTTTGGTTCGGATAGCCAGCCGCTTGCACCACGCCCATTTTGCCCTCATCATAAAGGGACCGGATGCCCGACATCGAGGGGTGAAAGGCTTGGTTTGAACCAACATCCAATAAGCTGCTGGTAGGAATGAGGATATTGCCCCGTGCATTGGCCAGCTTGTCGTACTGGTCGAGTGGGGTAATCATTCCAAGGCCGTCGTTGCCGCCGTTGAGCTGTACCAAGACCAGCACCCGGTCATTGTACTCATTGATGGCTGAAAATATGGAAGACTTTGGCGTTGCCTTTAGCTTGAACCCGTTGAGCAGCAAAGGCAATGTAAGTCCAGTTGTTTGTATGAAATTTCTCCGCTTCATTTTAGAAGGATTGAAGGATTGTGGGATTGAAGGATTGAAGGATTGATTGGGCGGCGTATTGTCCTTCAATCCTTCAATCCTTCATTCTTTAGCTAAGGTAATATTCCGGCAGGTACATCATGCCCTTCAGGAGATTGGTCAGTTTGTTGCGCACGGGCGTAGCCAGCGTGGCGTTGCTAGGGTCAGCCACGTAGCTGTTGTACTGGTTTTGCCATACACTGTCTGCTTGACCATTTGTTAGCATTAAGCCCTTTAAATAGTCGTGTTGTGTCTGTGTAATTGGCTGTGGCAACAGGATTTTGACACATTCCTCGATAAGGGAATCGGCTGTGCCTGGATTGTCAAGCGTCGAAAGAAACTTCAAGACATCAATTTTGGCAGCAAAAAGCAGGTTGCCATTGGTGTCATTCACATTTAGCCCAGT